>JBJTUB010000108.1:0-2420 GCA_046080465.1 Vampirovibrionales bacterium
CCGTAAAGCCTAAGCCATTCAGGTAGTTACGGCAAGCTTGCATTACCGTGGCACGAATCCGCAAGAGGGCGGTTTGCTTGCTAGAACGGAGCCACAAGTGTCGGCGATCCATTAAAAAGGCCACGCCGTGTTCTTTGGGGGTAATGGGATACTCCACACTGGGGGCAATGAGTCCGCCGTGGGTGATGCTCAATTCCACGCCCAAGCTAGAGCGGGTATCTTCTTTCACCACACCTTCTACCCACAAGCTACATTCTTGCGTGGTATGTTTATCGAGCAGGGTGAAGAGTTCCTCGGGGAGATCGGGTTTGTAGGCCACAGCTTGTACTCGGCCTGTGCCATCACGCAACTGTAAAAACAGTAGCTTCCCACTCGAACGCTTTTTGTATAGCCAGCCTTGGAGCTTGATCGTTTGCCCAATCAAGCTGGGCAGTTGAGCAATCGTCGGCGGTAGGCTGACTGTGTGTGAAAGAGGCGAGGTTGTCATCATCATGTGTTAGTCTCCTTGATAGTGGCGGGAAATATTTTTTAATCCTGTGTTGAGCCAAACCAGCGTTGCAGTACGGTTTTGTAACGTTGCATCGCCCAAGCGGCCACAATTAACAAGCCACTATAGGCGACAAAAATAAGCATTCGCAATAGGCTTTGGTGTTGCAGGTGGCCAGCCAAGGCTTCGCACAAAAGCTGAATACCCAACAGGCTAAAGGCCAAGGTTGCCTGCCAGCGGTATTGCCGATTGTGGCCAAACACGCCCAACACTCCAAGTATGACTGCCACAGCTCCCCAAGCTAGAAGCCAAGCCAGCCAACTATCCATACCCGCCATGCGTTGTTGAGAAACAACCCACCCCATTAGCAAGTAACCCATGAGCCAACTGCTGACGCCTCGCCCTGTGACGGCCAGTAGTCGTAGCGATTCACACGAGGCCAAGGGGGCTAAGCGAAGGGTGTAAGCGTGTTGCAATCCTATCAGTACGAGCAAGGCTGTACTGATAGGATTGAAGCACGGCCAGCCAGCTTGCAGTGCAGGAATGGGTGATGAACACGCGGCCACAAAGTAAAAACACACGGCCAAATTAACGCAACTCCCAACCCATGCAATAGGTTGAAATGTGGGAGTGAGGCATAGGTTGGTGACAATAAAGGTATACACGGCCATGCAGGCATAAAAGATGCAGTCACGCATTACGGTATGGAAGGTGAAAAACGGCGTGTGGGAATCACACAGGGTGGTTTGTACCCCAAGCCACCCGAGTAGTACCAACCCCCAACTGAGGCTGGTTTTTAATGTTGTTTGCGTTGTGGATAGCAGTGAAAAAGCGTTAGCCAAGGTGGGTAAGCTACGGCGTAAGCCCACCCAAAGTAATAGCCCCAACGTGGCGATGGCTCCAAGACGTTGAATAAATAGGTTGGCTGAAAGATGCGGATTCAGGTGACTAAAGCTCAGCGGATGCGAGCAGAGTTGTACCCCACTGATGAGGGTACTGGCCATGGCCCAACCTGTTAAAAAGCGTTGTTTGGCAAGAGTCGCCCATAAAAGCAACAGCCCCGATAAAGCAATGTTGGCAAACACGCCCCCGTAATGGGTATCGGAACCGCACAGACTGCGTAACAATAACCCCAGCAATAAAAGAGCTAGCCCTGTACTACGTTTTGTAAATCCAGAAAGGATGTGTTGTGTATCTTGGGAGAGAGGAGCCGTGAGCCAGCCTCGCACCGCCCAGCTTGCGTAGGCGAGTGTGCACGCTAGGAAAGTGGCTGTACCCTCCTGGTATGGCACAGTTAGTGTTGCTTTGTGAATGACACCGTATACCAACAACGTAAAACTTGTGGCTAAAAAGACTTCTTCCCACCACAAGCTAACCTTGGTTTGAGAGGCTTCAATACGGGCAAAGACCATTCGGTAGCCCCACCAAACAGCAAAAACCGGAGTGAACATCAAGGGGTACTCGATTAGCGTAAATCGATAGTTTGAGAAGGCACTATCTAGTGCACTAGCAAACGAGAGAAGAAAGCCAAAGAGTCCTATCCACACTAAAAAACGCCAACGAGGCTGATTCATGACTGAACGGAGCAACACGGCTTGACACCCCATCCAAAACAGAATAGGTAATGACAATACCGATGGCAATAAGGCACTGGCCACGGCCCAACCTGTTAAAAAGCGTTGTTTCGCAAGAGTCGCCCAAAAAAGCAACAGCCCCGATAAAGCGATAGTGGCAAATACGCCCCCGTAAGGAAGTTTTGAGGCACAAAGAACGTTTAAAAGTTGAATCATAAAAAGAATGGCCAACCCTGTGCTACGCTTGCTAAAGGCTGAAAGTGCTTGTTGCTTAGGTGTGGTTAGCCATCCACGAAGCCCCCAAGAAGCATACGCCAAGAAACAACTACCAAAGCCGAGTTCATGAGCCAGCGGTTTAT
>JBJTUB010000109.1:0-4978 GCA_046080465.1 Vampirovibrionales bacterium
AAACTGCTCCACCTAGAGATGTAATACCAGCTCTAAGCTTAAATAGCGTAAAAATTGGTTTCTTTTTCGGGGGGTAACGGGGGCGTTAGCCCCCGTTAATAAACCTAGGGGGGAGAGTTGTAGAGAGGTTTTTCACAATGAGGATCTTGCGTAAGAATTGAGATTGTCCCTCCTCACTGTGGGGGCGAACGCCCCGGCCTCTCTACATTGCCCAACGGGCAATACAAAACAACAAACGTGGGAATACGCTATTTAAGTTTTTAATTGGTATAACACCCTCCTTTCATTGATCAAGATTCTTTTTTAGCTTGGCTTTGTGCCTGCAACTTCGCCATCAACGAATCGAGCGTAGCGGGGTTGACATAACCCACGTTTTGTATAAACCGCCAGCCTGGTACGGGGGTTTGTGATACAGGTGCTTGCGGCTGCGGTACCACCGATGCTGGAACCTGCGGAGCAACCATGGCCGTGGTAGCGGGGGGGGGGGCGCTTGTTGGTTCAATATTTGTACAATCGCCTGCCCTTCAGGACTATTCACTTGCGGGGCTCGTGGGTCGTTGGGTTGTGCTTTGCCTGCTAGTAAATCTTGCACATAGGCTTGGGTTTGTGGGCTTAACTGAGAAAGTATGGCTGGGTCCACGGGTGCGGTGGGTGCTGTTTGTGGAGTGGCGGGCATTAACGGTGTCTGTGCCGAAGCTGTTAGGGGAGCCAAGGGATTACTTTGAGCTTGTTGAGCTTGTTGAGCTTGTTGAGCTTGTAATTTAGCCATTTCTTTTTTCTGGGCATGCTCGGCTTGTAAGGCTTGTAGTTTCTGTAAATCAGCCGTCACGCCTCCCACTGTGTTATCTATTTCCGCCAAGGCTAGGTTGGCTAGGTTCCCTGTTTGAACACTCTGCCGCCGAGCCGCATCAAGCATCGCTTGGTTGTTCATGGGCATCATGGCTGTGGGTTGCCCCTGAATGGGCAAGATTGGCATACTGGCAGCAGGCGCCATCGCCGTAGGGGCTAAAGGGGCTTGAGCCGTAGGAGCGACTCCCCCTTGAGACAACTGGGTTTGTAACTTTTGATTCTGTTGTTGCAGCTGTGCCAGCTGTTGCTTCATGATTTGTTGTTGTTGATGCTGTTGATCCATCAAATTAATTTGAGAAGCAATTTGACTCCCTGAATAGCTAATTTGATTCACGCTATTGAGTAAAGATGTGAGTTCATCCACGCCACCCACATTCATAGAACCCGTTAGAGCAGGAGACATCATCGGCGAGTTCATGCCCATCATCATGGGTTGGTTCATGTTAGGTATCATCATCGGCGAGTTTATACCCGTCATCGTGGGTTGATTCATGTTAGGCATCATCATTGGCGAGTTCATGCCCATCATCATATTCGATTGTGCGATCGGTATTCCTGAAATCATACACTCTCTCTTGGTGATCTGGTGAAATAATACTCTTTACGAACAATCTTAACGTTCTACCTGCATGGGCTTTCTATAGCTTAAACGTATTCCAGCCTGTAATTTGTGCCTCTGGCAGAGGAGGAAGCATATTTAAAACGGTGGGTACAGGCGTAAGGGTGGGTAATACCGCCGTATTGTTTAAATTAGGCGGAAACTGACTGATATTGGGTGATAACAAGGTGCTTAAATACGATTGCGTTAAGTTGCCTAAAAATGGCCGAGTGACACGCGTGGGGGTTGGGGGTTGACGGTAGTTGAGGGGCGAATCAACCAAACTGTTAACATCCCACTGATTCAATGAAGCGGGGTTCCCTTGAGCCATCGTGAGGGTTTGTGGCACAAGCCCGTAAGGCTCAAAGGCGGCCAAGCCCTGAATCACTTGGTTAAGTTCGGGGTTGGTGGTGTAATTCCCTGCAAGCGGATCCATGCCCCACTGAGCCTCGTAAACAGGGTTATGAAATAGCCAATAATCGGTCATCGTTCGGCCTGGGTAAAAGGCACTCAACGGACTAATTAAGGAGCCTGTTGGTGGAAAAGAGGCCAGCATAACGGCAGTATTCTTTCTGTGAACGATGCTCATCTTGGATGAGATCATCGTGACTCTACGTGTTAATCGCATAAAAACAACTCGATCTCATCTTTGTGTTATACCAACTCTCAGTTTAAATAACGTAGAAACTTATTTCTTTTTCGGGTGTTTGTGTTTGTTGGCGGTGGACTTTATAGAAACCTTTGCAAAAGGGGAGTTACCCCCTCTCCCTGTTCAATTTATGCGTGAGAGGGCTGGTGTTTCCCTCATCCTAACCTTCCCCTTTAATAGCCACACACAGGAACACCCCACCCCATGCACCCACCGAACAACACCCCCAACCCCGAACATCTCCCCGAAGCCTCTCGCCCCGCCAAAGGCTACCCCATCCCAGAGGCCTTAAAGGAATGCTATCAATCGCCCCGCATTCAGTTGGCCTTGCGTCAGGCCTTCATCACCGCTTGCACCCCCGAACGTCAACAGCAGGAGCTAGCACGTTGCAAGGCCGATATGGTGTACTGGTTCAACCGTTACGCCGTCACCTTTGACCCCCGCTTGGGGTTTGATGAAGGCGGGGGCCTCCTTCCTTTTAAGCTTTACCCCTTTCAGGTGGAGGTGTTGCACACCCTGCAACAGCACCTACAACAGGGTAAAGATATTCTCATTGAAAAAAGCCGAGATATGGGGCTAAGTTGGTTGTTGGCCTTGGCCTTTCAATGGTACTGGCAGTTCCACGCAGGGGGGCATTTCCTCATTGGCTCTCGCAAGTTTGATAGTGTTGATCAGCGGGGGGATATGAGCAGTTTGTTCGAGAAAATTCGCTTCAATCTGCAACACCAGCCCGTGTGGTTACTGCCCGCAGGCTTTAACCCCAGTAAGCACAGCACCAGCGGTAAGTTATTCAATCCGCAAAACCACAACACCATTGTGGGCGAAGCCAGCACCGACAACTTTGCCCGTGGCGGACGCTACAAGGCAATCTTGCTAGATGAGTTCGCCTTTTGGCCCATGGCCGATGCTAGCTATGCCAGTGCGGGGCAGGCCACGCCGTGTCGTATTGTGGTATCTACGCCGTATGGCATGAACAACCGCTTTGCCGATTTGCGTTTTAGCGGACTAATCACGGTGGTAAGTTTGCACTGGAGCCTACACCCCCACAAAACCCAAGCTTGGTACGAGGCTCAGTGCCAACGCATGACCCCCGATGAAATTGCCCGTGAACTAGATATAAACTATCGTCTTTCCATACGCAACCGAGTGTTTAACGAATTTGCCCCCAAGCACAAGGCCAGTAACCTACAACTGAACGCCCATCGGCGAGTGGTGCGGGTGTGGGATTTTGGCTATCATTGCCCCGCCTGCCTACTGATGCAAGAAGACGAGCGGGGGCGGTGGTTGGTATTGCGTGAATATGTGGGGCAGCGGGTGGCCTTGGTTCCCTTTGCCCAGCAGGTACTGCGGGATATGGAACAACGCTACGGCCTAGATTTAATGGTGAGTGATTATTGCGACCCCGCAGGCGGACAAGTCAACGATAAGGGCGAACACACCAGCATTGATTTACTGAATCAGTTGGGCATTTATCCGCAGGGGGTGCGTTGCCCCTTGGTAGGCAGTATTGAGAAGGTGCGTCACGCCCTGTTGGAAGAACGCCCCCCACTCAACGGTCAAGGGGATTCTAGCCCAGCGTTGTTGATTGATAGCGAGGGGTGTCCGCAGTTGGTGTTGGCTTTTGAAGGGGGCTACCGTTACCCGCCTAACGCCCACGATAGCGAGCTACCCTTAGAGGAACACCCCTACGAGGATGTGATGGATTGCCTCCGTTACGGCCTATGGGCGACGGCCACCTTGCAGATTGATGAAGCCACCCAACAACGCTGGCTACAACGCAAGCGGTGGCACCAACGAAACTCGTGGAACCGCATCCACCGTTTTCGTTAGCGATACAACCTTGCAAAGCTGCCGTTGGCTTCGCCCCCTCCCCAACTATTGGGTTGCCGAAGCTGCCCGGGGTTAAATATTCCCCATACCCCCAAATCCTGCCGAATCCCTGTGGCATTAAGGACTAAATTAACACGCCTCCAGCCTGATGAGCTAGAGGCTTGAGGGTCTCCAAAAAACACCCCAAAGCCATTATCAGGGTAAAGGCTTGTCGCATTGCTCACGTTCACCATAATACCATTAGGCAGTATAAAGCAATCGTGCATACTGGCACTATAGCCACTGTGGTTTAGATGAAAAATTTCTGTGCAAGCCGTGGTGCGGTGTTCTACAAAGTTTAATTTTAGTTTTAACGCATCTATAAACGTTGCTTTGCTGTAAATGCTTCCATCATCCACACCCTCTTTGGCAATAGATTGAAACGCAGTAATGGCTTCTTTTAAGCCGGCTTTTGAGCGTTGTTCGCTAACAGTATTAAAAATAGTGGGTAAGGTTAAAGCACTAATTAAACCGAGTACTGCTAGGCTAATTAACAGTTCTGATAGAGTAAAGCCTTTATAGGGGATTTGTGTTATAATGGGTGCATGGGTGCATGGGTGCATTTTTTAACCTTTCTTTCTTGAATCTGCCTTTTAACTTTAAACTACTTTAGCTTCTATACCTATCGGTTACTACAATAAGAAACTTTATAACACTCATGCAAAAGGTTTAGAAAATGTTACAACACTTTCTATTTTATTAAAACAGGGCAACGCTGGGTGGTGGTAGTGTTAAACCAATGCAAGGCCGTGTGGGCGATGCAAACACTCACCGATTGTTCGGGTTGCCCGCTCTAGCAGCTTCAATAGTAGCATTTAAAGCTAAGAGGTTGGTTTGCGAAGCGACACTTTTGATGGTATCCACCACTTTTGATATAGTATTTTGAAATATTTTTGAATCGTGGTAGACTATACAGAGTGACTGTTTTATTGAAAGGAACAACTACCATGGCTTACAGTTTAGATCTCCGAGAAAAAGCCCTCCTGTTTTCAAAGCAAGCGAGCTTAGTTGAA
>JBJTUB010000110.1:0-2790 GCA_046080465.1 Vampirovibrionales bacterium
TTTTATCTTAGCACCTATGGGGCTTCGCCCCCATTAATAACTCTAGGGGGGAGCGTTGTAGAGAGGTTTTTTACAATGAGGATCTTGCGTAAGAATTGAGATGGTTCCTCCTCGTGATGGGGGCGAATGCCCCGGCCTCTCTACATTGCCCAACGGGCAATATAAAGCGAGGAACTTAGGAATAGGAGGAAATCTTTTCAAAAGACTATATAACCAAACCATGAGGCATAAATAAGTATTTTATTCCTCATTATACGTCAATTCTTGAGGAATAAACACCCCCTTTATTCCTCATGGCGACGATTTCCTCTAGTCTCATAAAATAAGGTATACTAAAAGGGTCATTCTTTCTATGCCTTTAGTCGTCATTGCGAATGCGTTTAATGGATACCTGCTGGCCTTATGTCGATTTCTCTACCTTCCTGCCTGTTTAAAGCCTCTCTACCCCCCGAGGCCGTGTTTGCCCATGCCGATGTGCTGATACTGGGCGATGAGCTTGAAAGCTTGGTCACGGCCATTAGTTGCTATGCACTGGGGCTAAAGGTGCTGATTCTCCGCCAAAGCTACGCACGGCAACTGGGGGGGCTGAGTACCCGTGGGGGCTTGAGTTATATGGATCTCACCCCCTCTCTGATTTCGCCTGTGTTTGCCAAGCTGATTGATGAAGCAGGGCTACAACGAGTGGCCTTAGAAGCCGAAACCGCCAGTGGTGTGTTGTGGCACACTTTGAGCGAGGCAGGCAGTGGGATTCAGTTAATGAGTGGGGTGCAACCTGTGCCGATAGTGCAAACACCCACCCACCCCGAACAGCCGCACACCTTATTAGGCGTGAACGATGCCACCACGGGGCGGAACTACACCGCCACCACCGTGATTGATTCCACGCCCGATGCCTGCTTGATTCGGCAACTGCCCAACATTCGCCACGGCTTGGGGTTAGGGGGGCTGTTTGGCAAGGAGCCTCATCTAAATGCCTTGGGCGTAACGCCCGTGTTCCGCATTGCCAACCTAAGCCCCGAAGGCTTGCAAGCCGTGGAAGCCACCTGCCGAGCCTTGCCCCACATGCTACCCCTGCTAGAACGCCATCTACCTTGGCTCACCCCTGCCGAACGCCGAACCCTGCTGAAACGCCCTAGTTACAAAGGGGTGGATTATCTGGATATTCTCAACCCGATTATTGGTGTGGCCTATCATGCCTTTCGTTATAGTCAGGATACCTCCCTTGCTTATCAAGAGGCTCCTTACTGGATAGATGGTGGCAATGTCTCCATACTCAACGATGGCACGCTGGGCTTTAATGGCTTGGTGGGTCGGCTCTCCCCCATTGAGGCTCAACTGGAGGCCTCCATCACCGAAGCCCCTCTCTCTGCCGAGTGGCTCGACGAACTGGCCCAAGTGGAAGCCTTTTTGCAAACCGTGAGTCACAATCCCCTCGTCAAGGTGTTACCCCCTAGCCAGTTGTACATTCGGCAAACGGCACGTGTGCAAACGCTGGCTCCGCTCACGGCTCAACAACTGTATCAAGGCGGTTGCCCTGAAGCAGAGGCCGTGGGGAGTTTTAGCTATTGGCTAGATTTTAGAGGCATTCATCCGTGGCAAGCCTACCCCGATTTACATCCCTTACCCAAACCTGTGTTTCGGGTGGGGTTAAAGCCTCATGTGTTTTGCCCTACCCTGCAAGGCTACGGTAATGTGGCTGTGTTAGGCCGTAGCAGTGGGTATAGCCCCTTGGCTCAAGGTGCCTGCCGTATTGTGCAGTACAATGCCTTGGTGGGCGAAGCCTTGGCCGCTGCTTGTGCCGTACGCCAGTCTCAACCCTCGCTGCCCTTGGCACACATCCCCATTCACGCCATTCGTGAACAGCAAGCCCAACTGAGTGCGTGGGCGGGTCGCCCCCTTTCGCCAATACTCACGGAGGCTCAGATGCCCACAGTAGACCCTCGTTTATTGGCTCACCCTTTGCTACAGGCCGATGCTCGTTTTGCCTCCACACCTACGCCCACGTTGCTGGAGCGGAGTGAATGACAACGTTGCGTCTGTGTTTTGTGGGAATGTTAATACTTCTAGGGCTGCTGGGTTTGCCTGCCCCGAGCCACGCTCGTTTAAGCATGGATGCGAGTAACACGGGGTTTTACTATCCAGCCGAAGCCACGATTCGTTACCTTGCTTCAAAAGAGGCGTGGGTACACACGCACGAGGCGACACGTCCCAGTGTGCATGAACTGGCACACTTAGCTTGGATGAGTCATGAAACCTTAGAGGTTGGGGCCCCCGTGTGGTTGCGTGCTACAGCATGGCGATTGAACGATGGCCCCAAGCCGTGGGTGCTCACCCCTCGGGTGCAAGTAACCAACAGTAGCCTGAATGAGGCCGTACTAGATTGGCGATTGGAGTACACCTACCGCACGGAGCTAGCCGTTTGGTACCCTATCGCCCCGAGTGCCTTGTTGGATATCAAGCGATTTCAAAGCAAGCGACGCTGGCTCACTCTGGCGAAGGGCAGTGTACCGCAAGAGGCGGTGGCCCCCAGTGAAGAAACGCTCCGTTGGTTGCCGAGTATTCAGTTGTTGGAGGTCTTGCAGGCGCATCCTGATGAATGGCCGCATCGGCTGGAGTTGAATTTAAAGCTGTATCGTGATACCACGTTAGAGGATACCCTAACGCTAACACTGACCCTTCACCCCGATGTGTTTATGCTCCCCATCTATCTATACTAGATACGGATCAGGAGACCCTAAAAGTCTAGCTGTGTTTGTGGTTAAATAAAGAGTGTTTCCGTTATGTAGACGA
>JBJTUB010000111.1:0-9374 GCA_046080465.1 Vampirovibrionales bacterium
TGGAGCGATTTACGTCATTGGATTGCAAGATTTAAACGGCGAGGTAAGGTTGTCTCTCGTTCACTGAAGGATATGGAGCAAGCGATTGCGTTTCATTTTCACAGAGTCAATACTAAAGCTATTTAGTTAATACTCTCAAAAAAGCTAGGGGGGAGCCTTTGAGAGGTTTTTCACAATGAGGATCTTGCGTAAGAATTGGGATTCTCCCTCCTCACTGTGGGGTCGAACGCCCCGGCCTCTCAAGATTGCCCGTAGGGCAATGCGAAACGAGGAACTTAGGAAGGTACGGAAAGATAGTAATTCCACTATAGATCCTTTTAATTTGAAACTAAGGCTTGCGTGAGCCAAGCCTCATTAAGGTAGCCTGTAAAGACAACCTCGGCAGGGCCAGTCATAAACACAGGATGCGCTGCTTGGCCACCCCATTCAATGGTTAAGCGTCCGCCTGGTAAATCGATAAAGACGGTATCGCCTTTGGCTCGGCCAGAAAGTAAGGCCGCCACACCCGTGGCACAGGCCCCTGTACCGCAGGCTAAGGTGAAGCCACAGCCACGTTCCCACACCACGACCTTAAACGTCGATTCGCCTGTTTGGCTCGTAAACTCTACGTTGGTTTTAGCCGTAAACAAGGGATGCGTCTCTAGGTGAGGGCCATAGACCACAGGGTCTAGTGCGGGGTTTTCATCGCTAAAGACAATGCAATGCGGATTCCCCATGCTAATAGGCCACACGTTTAAGGTGTGTTCGTTTAAGGTAAGGCGTGCAGGCTGGCGGGTACTGGCGTGATACTGGGGTTGATTAAACGGTACCTCACTAGCAGCCAAGATAGGGGTTCCCATGTTTACCCGTACTTGCCCATCGCTCAACAGCTCGGGTTGAATCAGCCCCGCTAAGGTTTGCACCTTAAACGTAGACGTATTGAGAAGGCCTTGTTGCTTGACGTAGCGGGCAAAGCATCGAATGCCGTTGCCACACATTTCTGCCACGCTGCCATCGCCATTCAGGTAAATAAAGCGGGTATCAAAGCCCGATTCCGTGGGGGGGGCGGCCACAATCAGCCCATCGCCACCAATGCCGTAGTGCCGATCACACACAATCTTGGCCAACCGACTTAACGCCTCCAGTTCCACCGTGGGTAAATCGCTCGCCTTCATCATGACAAAATCATTGCCAAGACCGTGCATTTTAACAAAAGGTACATTTAATAAAGCCATGTGCCACACCTTCCTACTCTATTTATATTTATGGTATACTTAAGTTCATTAACTATCTTATAGTGAAATGCCACTATTTCCGAACAGTCCTAGTTTTGTCGTTGCGTGTCGTCTTTCAGACGACTTTGAGAGGCTGGGGCGTTCGCCCCCACAGCGAGGAGGGACAATCTCATTTCTTACGCAAGATCCTCATTGTGAAAAACCTCTCAAGCTCTCCCCCCTAGGTTTATTAACGGGGGCTAACACCCCCGTTTCCCCATTTAGGAAGGCTTCGGCGAGCTAGCATTTTAAAAACGTACGGAAAAATAAGGTTTTAACTCTATAAGTATGACACAAACTTGATTGTTTAGAAAGTACTGCGTTACGTGAGTTTATTTGATGCCCATCCTCTACCCGAAGGTTTTAGTGTGCCTACGGCTTTGCAAGCCACGGTGATTCAGCATCGTATGTTGTGCGATATTACAACGCCCTTGCGGTTGTTTTCGGCCTTGCGTCAGCATTCGCCCCAAGCGGCGTTGTTAGAAAGTACCGATGGCGATTCACGCTTGGCACGCTTCTCTATTATTGGTATCAACCCCTTATGGCGGGTATGGGTGAAGGATGGGTTGTTGTGCTGGCAAAACGAAACAGGGCAAGTATTAGAGCAAGGCCGTATACACGACCCCCTACACTGGTTAGAAGAACAGCGATTAGCTTGGTTGCATAATAATGCCATTGACCCTGAGTGCCTGCAACACCTAGAAGGCTTTAAAGGGGGGTGGCTGGGCTATGTGGGCTATAACACCACGCAGTATTACGAGGGGATTCCTCAACAACACGCAGACCCCCTATGTGTGCCAGATGTGTACATGGGCTTTTATGATGTGTTTATTGTTTTTGACCATTTAAAGCGAACCCTCACCTTAAATAGCTTCCGTGGAGCATCGGAAACGGAGTTACTGTGGGAGTATGTGCAAACGGCGTGTCAGTTGGCTCATGCCATGCCCAGCTTGGATGACGTGCAAGCCTTGGTACCTACCGAAATAGACGATCTGTTTTCTCCGTTTCAAACACCCTTAAGCAAAGAGGCCTTTTGCCAACAAGTAGAACACTGTAAGCAGTTGATTGTGCAAGGCGAAGTGTTTCAAATTGTCTTGGCTCAACGCTTCCATACCGAGGTAGGTAACCTAGATCCGTTGACGGTGTATCGTACGTTGATGGCTACCAACCCCTCGCCCTATGCCTATGTGCTTCAGTTTCCAGAGTTTAGCTATGTAGGCTCTTCGCCTGAAACCTTTGTGCAGTGCCAAAACAACACCGTGGTGTTACGAGCCTTGGCGGGTACACGCCGTCGTGGACGGTCTGCCGAAGAGGATGCTCAGCTGGCAGCCGAGCTAAAGGCCGATGAAAAAGAGCTGGCCGAACACCGTATGTTGGTAGATTTAGCGCGTAACGATTTAGGCCGTGTGTGTGAGTTAGGCAGTATTGAAGTTGGTACCTTGGCCGAACTCCACTACTACACCCACGTGATGCACCTAGCCACCGAGGTAAAAGGCCAACGACGCCCAGACCGAAAGGCCATTGATGTATTGCGGTCTGTGTTGCCCCGTGGCACGGTTTCAGGGGCGCCCAAGATTCGTGCACAACAACATTTAGCAAGCTTAGAACCCGAGCGTCGTGGTATTTATGCAGGCTTTGTTGGCTTTTTAGATACCCTAGGCGAGGCTAACACGTGCATTGCCATACGCTCTGTGTTAATGAAGAACGGCCAAGCTCATGTGCAGGCAGGGGCAGGGGTGGTGATGGATTCTGTACCCGAGCTAGAATACAACGAAACCCGTAACAAGGCTCGTAGCGTGGTAGAGGCTTTGCATCAGGCGATGTTGTGTCATCACGTGAATCAGGCCAAAGCCAACCCCAGCTAGAAGCTTCTTTCTCTTAATCGACCAACGAGGTTAGAAACATTGATGATGACGATACTTTTGATTGACAACTATGACTCGTTTACCTATAACCTGTATCAGCTGTTGCAGGCTCAAACCGAGGCCACAGTAGAGGTGGTACGCAATGATGCCTTAACGATAGAGCAGTTTTTAGAACGTAGCGATATCACTCATGTGATACTTTCTCCCGGGCCAGGCAACCCCGATACACCTAGTGATTTTGGTATTTGTGCCGATGTGATTCGTACGCAAGAGCAACACCAACGCAAGATTTTAGGGGTCTGCCTTGGCCACCAAGGACTCTCTAGCCAGTGGGGGGGCAAGGTGATTGGGGCAGGGGCCATTGTGCATGGTAAAACCAGTAAGATAGAGGTGCTGGATGAAGATTGCCCCCTGTTTGTGGGTTTGCCACGTCCGTTTGAGGCCATGCGTTACCATAGCTTAGTGGTAGAAGAGGCCAGCCTACCGTTGTGTTTAAAGGTAACCGCTAAAGATTTAACGCATGGCTTGGTGATGGGCGTACAACACGAGAGCTTACCTTTGTATGGGGTGCAGTTTCATCCTGAGAGTATTGGCACCCCCCAAGGGTCGCAGTTGTTGCATAACTTTCTTACCTTGTGCTAGGGGGCTAACCCATACGCCATTTTTGAGCAGCACTAAAGGGGAGTGTGGTCAAGCTCCAAACGCCTTTCCAAAACATGTGATGACACTCCCTTAGCAACACCATCACTTGGCTTTCAAACAGCTTTTCTTTACGGCCACTTAACATCATGGTCGCCAAGGCAACCACCGAGGTGGCCAACCCTGCCAAGCTGACAATAATTTGCAGTGGGCCTTTAAGCAAGGTTTCTCGTAAGCCCTCTTGATGGTGTTTATCGTGTTGTTGCTTGGCAATTAAGCGGGCATCTTCCCCGCTAAAATCGTTCCACGCCTGTTCAGGAAACTCTTCTACTAGCTCCAAGGCGGGGGCGTTGCTTAAATACTCTGAGAAAGCACGATCTTCAGGCGATAATTCAGGATGCGTCCCCATGTGTGGGGCATACTCATCTAAAGCGTGAAGCTGTTTATAGGCGGTTAAATGGTCTTTGGCAAGCTGGGCTCTCTTTTTTTCGTGGTAGCTGCTGCGTAGGGCATCGGTATCGGGTTGAAGTTTTCGGCCAAAATAACGTTCTAAATCCACTTCTACACCGCCATCGTATCGGGGGCGGTCGCATTTTAGTACAAAGGTTTCACGCTCTTCAGACATCATCATAAGTTATTGCTCCTTGTTGGGCAGGGTGTTTTAAAACGGTGGCAGAAATCCCTCCCTCCTATGGAAAGCGGGATTTAGAAATCTACAAGTAAATAAAAACAACTTTAAGTAAAACATTGCTTTTATTTTTAAAACAAAGGGTTGTTTGCAAACGGTGTTAGTCCACTGCTTTTATCCGTAGTTATACTGATTTTTAACAACGTAGCAAGAGTTCTTCTAGGTGTGGACAACTTTTTTCAAAACAGCTTTTAGTGAATACTCTCAAATAATGTTTCTTTTAGCCCCCTTGTTGTGTTACATCACCACCACAACAAGGGGAGCGTTTGTTTTAGCACAAGTAATTCTTCATGGAGGGGTTGCTATCTGTAAAAAAAAATCGCATCGGTACTATTTTTACGCTACACTATAACTACGTTTTTATATCCTTTCAACTCATTTCAACTCATTTCAACTCATTATCAACATAACCCATACGTTTAAACCTAAAACAATGCCTAATAGAAAGCCTTTTAGTTTATGAATAGACACCCCCACGTCAGTATTATTAGTGCAGGCTTAGCTGGTAGTGAGGCCGCCTTGCAACTAGCCAACGCAGGCATCACCGTTCGTTTGCACGATATGAAGCCCGTAAAACGCTCGCCCGCTCATCATAGCAATAATTTTGCAGAAATTGTGTGTTCCAACAGCTTTGGCTCGCTGGGGTTGACGGCCAGTGGCTTGCTGAAAGAAGAACTCCGCTTGTTGAACTGCCAGCTATTGCACATTGCTAGCCACGTAGCCGTACCCGCAGGCCAAGCCTTGGCCGTGGATCGTGAAGCCTTTGCCGAAGCCGTGACCGAAGCCGTGCAAGCACACCCCCTGATTGAGTTTGTGGCGGGGGATGTGACAGAGATTCCTAGCGATACCGCCTATTGCCTGATTGCCACAGGGCCGTTGACCAGCGAAGGGTTGGTAAAAACGATCGGTACCTTGACGGGGCAAGATCAACTCTACTTTTTCGATGCAGCGGCTCCGATTATCGTAAAAGACAGCATTAACTTTGATATCGCCTTTTACCAAGATCGCTACAATAAGCATCAGGCCGCCCACGAGGAAAGCCAGCAAGCCACCAGCGAGGGGAGCTACATCAACTGCCCACTCACTCAAGAACAGTACGAAGCCTTGGTTCAGTTTATGTTGGATGCCGAAAAAACACCCCTCAAGAGTTTTGAAGAAGCCCAAAAGACCCTGTTTTTTGAAAGCTGTATGCCCGTTGAAGTGATTGCTTCTCGTGGTAAGGAGACGCTCCGCTTTGGCCCCATGAAGCCCGTGGGGATTCACAACCCCCACACCAATGAGCAACCCTACGCCGTGGTTCAGCTTCGGCAAGATAACGCCAGCGGCACCCTGTATAACTTGGTGGGGTTTCAAACCAACATTAAGTGGGGAGCTCAAAAACAAATGATTCAAATGATACCAGGGCTGGAAGAGGCCGAGGTGGTGCGTTACGGCGTGATGCACCGTAACACCTTTATTCATAGCCCCGCTGTGTTACGCCCCACCCTGCAACTCACCGAACATCCCCATGTTTTTGTGGCTGGCCAACTTACAGGCACCGAAGGCTATACCGAAAGTATTGCTACGGGCTTGTGGGCAGCCAAGAATATTCAGCGTTTGCTTCAACAGCAGTCTCCTCTTACCTTGCCAAGCGACACCATGCTTGGGGCGTTGTTGGCTTATATTACTCGGCCAGAAGCCAAGCAACACTCCTTTCAACCCATCAATAGCAACTGGGGGATTCTACCACTGATGCTCAATGAGAAAGGCAAAAAAATTAAAGATAAAAAAGAAAAAGCTCGTCTTCATAGCGAGCGTAGCCTTGCTTCATTAACACAGTTTATCGATTCTGAAGGTTTACTGCCCTCTGCCCCCAACCGCACCCACGTTCCACAGGAAGCACCCCCCACCCATGCCACAGTATGATAGTTTTCCGCAAACCATGGATAGAGAGAGTCTTTCTCTATTACAACACATCCACCCTCATATTTACGCATGGAGCCGTTACGACGAGCCGAGCCACTGCTATCACAATGGTTACTGGTTATGCCTCAGTGAAGGCCAAGCCTTGATTAATCCCCCGCTTATGGATGAGTATCTGCTGGAAGCCTTTGAAGCCTTGGCACAAATTGATGTGGTTATTTTAATGGCCCCTGTGGATTCGCACACCCTGCAAACAACCATTCAGCTGTGCGAACAGTTGGATGTCCCTTGCTTAGCACCTACCAATGTACAAACTGATTTACTCGAGGCGGGCTTGCCCTTTGAGCGGTATGTACCACTTAAACGAGGGTTAGAGCTGTTTGATTGTATTCAGCCGATGCAGTGCAAAACGGAGGATGGGAAATCGACCTTGGTACTGTCTTGGCCTGATCAAGAGCTACTGTTTACCCCTATGGGGCTTAGCGTGACCGATGTTCGCGATTTAGCTTTAGATCAAGGCTTTGATACTCACCTTCCCGCCGTGGGTGAACCACTGTTGTTTGATGCATTTGAAGTTTAAACAGCGTAGATCCCTTCACATTAATCCGTTTCCCACCGAGGACGAAACCGTGTGCCTATCGGGTTCACTCTCACACCTTCTAGCTTGCCATTGCAAGCTTTTAGATGTTTGAGCTTTTGATACAGCCATGCATCTAAGGTACTGTAGGCAAGTGTCTTGGCTTCGCAAAAAAGCTTTTTTAAAAATTTTAAAGATAGATAGGTATCGTCAGTTTTTTTATCCGTATCCGAAACAAATTCGGTTTCTCTAAGTGGGTGTTTCACTTTTATATAACTCTACAATGAATTTAGCTCTTTCATAAAGTTCATCAAAAGTAATAATATCTGGATTTTTTAGATTTTGTCTGAATAGTTCAAAAGATGTCCTTTTTTCTCTTTTTTCTTTGGAATTAGAAGAGTCTAATTGCTTCGTATTACCTATAATTAAAATTC
The DNA here is from genome assembly GCA_046080465.1 of Vampirovibrionales bacterium. GTDB lineage: Bacteria > Cyanobacteriota > Vampirovibrionia > Vampirovibrionales > JAJTHC01 > JBJTUB01. Next base: position 7,359 of record JBJTUB010000111.1, read on the forward strand.
CTTTAGGGCTACAAGTATAAATATCTCTTTCTAACAACTCTTCATTTTCTTCTGTTTTTGCAGATCTGTCCCATGTTCTGCAATTAACTTGTAATTGTGTAATACCACCTATAACATCTTTACCTAATTGATACACACCATTTCGATAACCCTCACTTTGCAGCAAATTTGCTTGAGGTGTTTTCATTTCAACAAGAACTGTGAACTTAATATTAGCCTCAGTATGCATCAAAAAATCTCCTTTTTGCGTACCTGTTCCTGTATAATTCGCACCTCCATAAGTAGGCTGTCTTCGAGCAACCCCCATAATTCTATAGTCTAGACCATGACCAAAAATCCATTTATTGGTATCAAAAAAGTTTTCCCAATCTTGTTCCTGCCAATCATTAGAACTTAGACGGTTTTCAAAAAGTTCTAAGGCCTGTTGATATTTTTGATGTTTATAATTCAGTGCTATATGGCTAAGTTGTTCAGGCTTTAGTTCGGCAAGATAGTTTAACATTTCTTGTGGATGATTTCGCAATAAAAGCTCAAAAGTTTCTTTTTCTTTACCTTCAATGACTAAATTTTTAGATGGATCAACAACAGCCACCCTGCTTTTTCCAGGGTTGATTTCTGTGTTAGCAATAGCAGATAGTTGAGGTAAAGCCTCTAACAATTTTTGAGTTTGACCTGTATCAAGCTGAAAACTCACATATTCATTTGCTTGAAGGTTTCTTTTGTTAAATTTCGGTTCATCTTCCCACCTTTGTTGAGCATTCTTTTTTTGATGAATAAATTCAAGTCGCAGGCCTGAATCAGGAAACTTTTCACTCTTAACTATTACGCGAGTTGTTTTGTTCTGAGACAAGACAATGGGTTCGATATCTGTTTTAAGTTTGTTTTTAGTCACGTTATATTCTGCCATGAAATCAATCCTCAATTCAGTTAAATATGTACAAATAAATCCTAGATACCCCATGAATGCTAGAGTTTTTAGTCTTAAAAACTTCTTGAGAAGCAACAACCCTTCGACCTGAATTGCGTAGCTCTGAAGGTCGAAGTGGGGTCAAGGGGAAAAGCCCCTTGCACGCAGGGGGATCGCCAAGGGGGAAACGACTAAATCTTCTACCAACAGTAACTATTTTTATTTTGTTAAAACTATTTCGAAGTATAGCAAGCACGTGACTTTATCGCAACGCTCTTTTTATATTGAAACGTTACGGTGTCTGGGGCGTCAGTTTTTCGCTAGCATTATATTATGTTTGTGGTATGTTGATAGAAGTTTTTTAGAACAGTGCATTCATTGCCTCGCATCGTCAAGGATTCTTCCCACATCATGGATACTAAATTTATTGCCCAACTCGAAACCATTAAAACCACCTTCTTCCAACTTGAAGAAGAACTCATGAAGCCCGAGGTGTTAAGTTCGCCTAGCAAACTCAAGGAAGTCTCTAAAAAGCGTGCCTCGCTTCAAGAAACGGTGGATGCCTACGAGGCATGGAAGACCAACCAACAAGAAATAAAAGACTCCAAAGAACTGTTGCAAGTGGAACAAGATTTAAGCATGCGTAGCTTCTTGCAAGAATCAGTCGATGGGCTTAAAAGCACGATTGAAGCCTTAGAAGCCAAGATTGAGATTCTGTTATTGCCTAAAGACCCCAACGATACCAAAGATATTATGCTTGAGATTCGAGGATCCGCTGGGGGCGATGAAGCCAACATTTTTGCAGGCGATTTAATGCGGATGTACATTCGTTACGCCGATACCGTGGGCTGGAAAGTACAGATTGTCAACATCAACGAATCTGATATGGGTGGGGTTTCCGAGGCCGTCTTGCAGGTAACGGGCGAGAACGTGTACGGCACACTCAAGTATGAATCGGGCGTGCATCGGGTGCAACGGGTACCCGCCACCGAATCGCAAGGCCGAGTACACACCAGTACGGCCACCGTGGCCGTTATGCCCGAAGTGGATGACGTGGAAATTGAAATCAACCCCGTAGATATTGAAATTCAAACCGCTCGTGCAGGCGG
>JBJTUB010000112.1:0-5446 GCA_046080465.1 Vampirovibrionales bacterium
ACAGTAATTTATTTGCAAACAGCCCCTAAGTTTATTCTCTCAAAACTCGATTCAATCAAGGCCATACCCTCGGGTGTGGCTTTTCTTTATTGCAGATATTGATGAAGTTGATACAAAGCCTGCCCCGTTCCCATGCCTAAAATAACATCCCCAGGCTGTAGGCGGTAACTGGGTTCTGGTGGTAACTGCTCGCTCGTAAACTTAAAAATAGCCAACGGTGTCACCTGCGTGTGTTTGTACACGCTGGCCTGCTCTAAGGTTTTACCCACCAACGGAGACAGCTCTTGCACACGGAACCATTCTACCTGTAAATCTCCCATCAACGTCAGGCGTGGATGATTGCCGAACAAGGAGCTACGGGTGCTTTGATGATAATGCGATTCAAACTGTTCCCGCAACACGTTGGTCATCGAGGTCGCCTCTTGCAAGCTACACCCCACCTTTATAAGGCAGGTGTTAATAAAACGACTTCCGCTTTCAAGCTCATCGTACACCACGCTATCCGCCCCGTGCTGGTACAAGGCTTCCACGTTGGGGGCATACTTGGCACGTGCCACCGTCATAATCTCTGGGGCGAGTTGCTTGGCTGTGTGTAGTACATCTTGGCTGATACGAGCATCGGGAATCGTTACCACGAGCAAGGTACTGTTGGCAATACCCGCATGAAGCAACACATCGGCGTCGCAGGCGTTGCCGTAATACACGGGGATACCTTCTTGCTGAAGGTTGCGTACCGTACTCGGGTTCATCTCTAGCACATGATACGGCACGCCCTCTAAGCGTAAAGCTTCGCACAGTTGTTGAGCCACAGGACCATAGCCCACCACCAACGCATGATGCGGATGTTCATGCACGCTTTTGGGGGCAGGCGTTCCCCCATGAATCAAGGCGTGCTGATTGGCCACAATATCAGCATGATCCAGTTTATCCAACCACAACCGAAGCTTCCGCTGCAAGGCGGGTAAGGCACGCAACACAAACGGTGTTAAAAACATACTTAAAATAATCGTGTGTGTTAATACCCCCGTCCATTGTTCTAGCCACTGTTGCCCCGACCCAACAACCAAGGCATGCTGAACGTGGGTAAACACCATAAACGAGAGTTCGCCTATTTGAAAGAGACTCACCCCCGCCAACAAGGCTGCCTGCCACGATGCCCGCACCCATTTAAAGGCCACCATGGCTAAACTTGCTTTTAATAAGGTAAACCCCAACAATAAGCTAACAATCGTAGGGGCATGAGCCACCATAAACGAGGGGTTTAGCAAGGTGCCAATCGATACAAAAAACAGACTGGTAAACACATCCCGAAACGGACGACTATCGGCCAATACTTGCCGACTGTAAACACTGCCACTTAAGGCCAAGCCCGCCACAAAGGCGCCTGCTTCGGCACCCAGCCCCAAGGCCAGTGTGGTTCCTGCCATGCCCACCCCTACAGAAAATACCGAGAGGGTAAACAGTTCGCGGTTCGCCGTACGAGCCAACCGATCCATGGCATGCGGAATCACCATCAGGCTGAGCCACACCGTCAGGCTCAACAAGGCCAACGGCTTCATTAACTGCCAAGCCACATGGCTCCACTGCAACGTATTTCCCTGCCCCAAGCTCATAAGCAACGGTATCAACATCAGGATAGGAATAACGGCCATATCCTGTACAATTAGGGTACCCAAGGCCAAACGTCCGTGCGTAGTTTCTAGCTCTTGGGCATCTTCTAAGCCTTTAATCACCAAGGCTGTAGAGCTTAAGGCTAGCACCGCCCCTAGTATCAAGGCCAACCACCACGGAGCCTGCAAGCATCCGTACAAAGCCGCCCCCAACACCAGTGTACTACCTATTAGTTGAAGCGACCCCGCCCGTAAGGCCTTGCCTTTCATTTTTTTCAGCTTGCTCGGCGACAGTTCTAGCCCCACCATAAACAGCAAAAACACAATGCCTATTTCGGCCACGGCATCCAGTGTGGCTTTATCGGTTAAAAAGCCAAAACCAAACGGCCCCAGTAATACCCCTGTAGCCAAATAGCCTACCACCAAGGATAATCCTAAACGTTGAAAGACATAGCCCAAAGCCGTAATAACAATAAATGCTAAGGGTAATGCTAGGGGTAATGCCTGATGTTCGCTAGCCATCGTTTTTCACCTTTTTTTCATCTACCTCACTATAGAAGATTCTACGAAGCCCATTCGGGCGTGCAATGAAGGGTTGAAAGCTGGTTGCGTAACCCCCTTTGATAAAACGGGTCGAGAGTATTAACTAAAAGCTGTTTTAAAAAAATCGTCTAAACCTAGAAGAACGCTTGTTAAGTGATAAAAATCAGTAGAATTACTGATAAAAATAGGGGTCTCTAGGGGCGAAGCCCCTAGAATAACTTAGGGGGGAGAGTTTGAGAGGGAGGAACGGCCTCTCAAAGTCGTCTGAAAGACGACACAAAACGAGGAACTTAGAAGCCTCGAAAAACCCTTGTACAGAGTTTTCTATAGCTCAATCCGCACACATTCCCCCTTCGGGCGACGCAGGGCTTCTTGTTGAAGAGCCAACAATTCAGCAATCCCTTTTTCGGCGGCATCCAACATCGTCATTAACTGCAGGCGTTCAAAGGGGGTTCCCTCGGTGCTAGACTGTATTTCAATAAACTGGCCTTGGGTGTTCATCACCATGTTGGCATCCACTTCGGCCACGCTATCTTCACTGTAATCTAAATCCAGTAGCACACGCCCCTGCACAATCCCTACAGAAATAGCAGCAATTCCTTCTACCAATAATGGAGCTTGCCATTTGTTGGGGTGGCGTGGGTTTTGTTCGGCCTCTTGCTGAGCAATAAACTGCAACGCATCTACCAAAGCCACAAAGCCCCCTGTAATACTGGCCACACGAGTACCACCATCGGCTTGAATGACATCGCAATCAATGGTAATGGTGCGTTGCCCCAGCTTACTTAAATCGACACAACTACGCAGGGTACGGCCAATTAACCGCTGAATCTCCATGGTGCGTCCTGATACTTTTTCTCTATCACGCTTGCTGCGGGTATGGGTGGCTCCGGGTAGCATGCTGTATTCGGCGGTCAACCAGCCATGATCTTTAATACCGTAAACATGCTTAGGCACACGATCTTCAATGGTGGCAGTGCAAATGACCTTGGTTTGCCCAAAGCTTACCAGTACAGACCCTGGGGCATTGCAAGTAAAGCCCCGAATCACCTCAATGGGACGAAGGCTCAATTCGCTACGGTTATAAGAGCGTTGTGCGTTTTCGTGACTAGGACGAGCCACAGCCACGGGGGGTGGGGTGTTTGTAAATGACATATTGAGGAGGAAATCCTTATACTGAATAAAAACAACTTTTCAAGCCTAGCTCAAGCATACATCAAACATAGGACGTTTTACCAAGAGATCCCCTTTTTTATTCCAAATATTACACACTATAAATACAATTAGTCTTTCTCCTATGGTTCCATAGGGAGATTCTCTCTTTTGAAGGATAAACAGTAGTAGCTATGAGCTTTTTTGATGCAGACAAACGACTCCTTCTCCTTCCATGGAGCAGCAACATCCACTCTGAACGAATTACTCAGATAGAGCAATTAATGCTGTTTTGTCAAAATCTGTATCTAAGCTTATGTGTCGATGCCTCCAAAAACCACATTAAAAACCTGGTTCCCTTACTGGAAAATCTTTGGCCCAAGCTAACAGAAAGCAAGCGTAAAAAGCAACGAGAAGAACCCGACTTATACGAGGATATTACCCAAATACATAAAGGGCGTTTTCTGTTAACGGGGCATTTGCAATTTATTTTAGATACCACTCAAGAAGCATCCACGCCTACAAGCCCCAAAGTATTTGCGATTCAATTTTCTCCCATGCTGTATGATATCGAGCATCAAGAGTGGGTGCTTAGTTACACCGAAACGATTCACTATTTTGAACCGAACCATAACACCTTGGATACCTTAGCCCCCACCCTGTGGAGCATTGAAGATGTCTTCAAGCGATTGAGCCAGCATGTGTTGGCGTTTATTAACCCCAAGGAATCCATTGAGCGTTTAACGGATGTTAGTACGTTTCGATTCCAATCAACCTCCGAAGCACTCATGTTGATTGCCACCGCTGAATCGATGAGTAACAGCGAGCAACGCCTAGCTTTTTACGAGCAGCATAAAGCTACGTTTCAGCACTGTGTTTTGTTTAACCTATACTATGGCCGAACCCTGCGTAGCAGACGCTTGTACGATGTCTCTATTAATGCCATGAGCAAATGTTTACCTTGTGGCACCCTGCCCATGAGACTCAAGGCACAGATTATGAATGACATGGGGTCGTGCTTGTCGTTGCTAGGTAAATCGTTAGAAGCCTTGGATATGTGGCTACAGGTTATTGAGGCCGACCCAAGCTTTGTGTTAGCCTACATGAACATCGCCCACGCCTATGAAGAGCTGGGGCAAGAGGAAGATGCCGAAAAGTATTTGCGTAAAGTACTCACCTTGGCCCCGGGCGATAGCCGTGTTTATTATCCATTAGCACGTATTTATTCCTGCTTAGGTAAGTGGGATTTAGCCTTAACCCAATATCAGCTTCAGTTACTCATTGAACCCAATGATCCGTGGGGGCATAACAATATTGCCATTACCTGTGTGCAAAGTGGTCGTATTGAAGATGCTCTTTTACACTTAAAGCGAGCCATCGCCTTGGATCCAGACGGTGAGCCTGGCGAATATGCCCAGCTGATTTTAAGCGGGTTGGAAAGTAAGTGGGTTGGAAAGTAATCTGGAGGAAAGTGCCTCTTAGCTACGGTTTCTCTGCCAAGCTGTAGCTAGCGAGGCATCTCATAAATACGTGTTTTAGTTTGTTGACTGTTCGTTTATTTGTAAGTATTGGAGCGATGTTCTGCCCATGCCAACCACTGTCCTTGTCTTTCTTAAATCGTTAGCCACGCCCGTGGTACTGTATGTTGAAAATCCTGAAGAGCTGTATGCCGAACTAAAAAAAGCGATTGTGTCTGTCAACCCAGCCACCCCCAAGCTGATTGAAAAAACCACCATCGGCCCCTTAAAATACGTGGCCTTTTTAGATACAGATTTAAGCGGGCTGGCGTTACAGGCCGATATGCCTCAGCAAGCCCCAAGTGGGCCACCCCCAGCTGCGGGCCCACCTCAAGCCACCCCCAGACCCAATGCCACACCACCCCCTGCACGCCCTCTGCCCCCCACCCCACCCAGCGGAGGCATTCCACCACGCAAACCTTTTTAATACTACTTCTAAGACGACTTGTCATTTTTTACTAACTATGTAATACTTGATAAGGATGCTTCTGTTTTTATACCAATTAAAAACTTAAATAGCGTAAGAAACGGTTTCTTTTTTGGGGGGCAATGGGGTCGTTAGCCCCCATTAAAAACCTAGGGGGGAGAGTTCTAGAGAGGGAGGAACGGCCTCTCTACGTTGCC
>JBJTUB010000113.1:0-8282 GCA_046080465.1 Vampirovibrionales bacterium
AGAGGGTGGCGAATGCCTCGTTTATAACGAGGATCTTGGATCGTATCGAGATGCTGAAAAAGAGTCATGTTTAGGAGGATCGTCTACATAACGGAAACACTCTTTATTTAACCACAAACACAGCTAGACTTTTAGGGTCTCCTGATAAAACAGGGCTACACACTAAAAGTATCACCCTTAGTTGTGGTAAGCTTACAACGGGGGTCAGCGTGCCGCAATGGGGCGGTATGCTGATGTTGCGTGATACCACCAGCCCTGAGACGTATTTTCAAGCGGCGTTTCGGGTGCAAACACCGTGGCTACTCTCTAGCCCTCATGAGGATGAAGCAACTATTTTAAAACATAACTGTTATGTGTTCGATTTTTCGCCCAACCGTGCCTTAAGCCTGATTGCACAGTATAACAGCACGTTGGGTTTAAACGAATCCAACCGAAGTGAAGAGCGTATTCAAGAGTTTCTCAACTTTTTACCCGTGCTTTGCTACGATGGCTACAGCATGATCCCCTTAGATGCTCAAACCGTGCTAAATATTTTAGCCACAGGTACAGGGGCAAGTATGTTGGCTAAACGGTGGCAATCGCCCCAACTGATTAACGTAGATACCTTTATGTTGGAAAAACTGATGGATTCGCCACCGCTTTTGCTGGCCTTGGAAGGGATTGAGGGATTCCGAACGTTAGGGAAAGATGTCTCTAAAATTATCAGTTCTACCAAAGAGTTAGATAAAGTTAAAAAGGAACGAGGCGATAAAGCCCTGACCCCCACCGAGAAAAAAGTACAAGACGAAGTTAAAAATAAACGTAAAGAAATACGAGAAAAACTGTTGAAGTTCATCACCCGCATCCCCGTGTTTATGTATTTGACGGATTATCGTGAAGAATGCCTGCGAGACGTCATTACCCAACTGGAACCGCAATTGTTTAAAAAAGTTACCAACTTGGATGTAAAGGATTTTGAACAACTGTGTGAATTGGGTATTTTTCCTGCCCCCCATTTGAATGCGGCTATCTTTACCTTTAAGCAATTTGAAGAGGGAAGCCTCATTTACATTGACCCTGATAAGACGCTGAACCCTAGCGAACGGGTGGGTGGGTTTGATACCACGCTTATTCGTAGCGATCGAGATGAGCTGTTACGCACCGCCGAAGGCTAGGGGGGAAGGTATTGAGAGGTTTTTCACAATGAGGATCTTGCGTAAGCATTGAGATTGTCTCTCCTCACTGTGGGGGCGAACGCCCCAGCCTCTTAACGTTGCCCGTAGGGCAGCTTATCACCAAGAAGTAAGAACGAAGGGGTTTAAAACTATTTGCAAACAGCCCCTAATTGGTATAAGGCCGTTCGGCCACGCAAAGAGGGTCTGAACGGCCTTAGTCAAACATCGACTCGCCGTTTGACGCAACCAACGTTCAACCCTCATCGCACAAGCCGAACGGCTTTCATCGCACAAACCGAATGGGCTTAGGGGTGGTGTCCCCACACATACCCCGACGCTGTCTTCTTCTTTTTTGGGGTTCCATACCGATAGTGAGGCACACTCGGTTCCACTTTATAGGTGAGGGCGTTGTAGGTAAGATTATCAGGGAGCTGCCAGCCATTGAACGCCAGCAGTTGAGGCAACTGAGTACGAAGGTTATATTCCCACAAACCTAACGAAAATCGCTTCGGTTGCTCGCCTGCTTGCCACGTGTACGCCCATGCCCGATAAAAAAACGTATCGTCTTGCCCTGCTTTAAACCCAAGAGGCTCAATATCCCACGCCATCTGCAATAAATGAGGCGGTACGGCTTCAATACCCTGCCCACCGCTCTGTAGCAACTGTCGCCATTGATGCTCTAAGGCCTGTACCAGCTCGGGATACACCTCTAGCACGCCACGGGTTTTATCCCAAATAACCACATCACTACACCGCAAGCCCACATACAATACCCCTGCACGACGCTTTAAAAGTAAGCGTTGGCCATTGTAGCTAAAATCAATAGGGGTCAAGGTTTCAAAGCCAAAATGACGCTCTAAACGGCCATCGCCCACGGTCATAATCGCTTGCCGCCTCTGTAGGGTTTGTTTAGGGTCAAACCAACTACTGTATAGGCGGGCATCAGCCGTCTGTGGATTAAGTGGCGGGGCAGGGTCGCTTACTGGCACACTCCCTGTATTGGGTAGTGGGGTTGGCCCCCGATCCATATCCTCTAAACTGCTACCCACACCCAAAGGCAAGCGTGGCAACGGAACCCAAAAGAGCGTGCTTTGCGTTTGTCGTTGATCGGGGAAGTAGTAGGCCTCGCTGTAAACGTAGCCCTCCAAGGTGGGGCTAATCATAATGGGGGTACTGGCCGTGCGTTTTACTTCATGCCACCATAAGTTCAACTCACCTTGGTTAGGAGCAGGGTAAAACGGCACCAAGGCGTGTCCTTTAGGTAGGCGTGGAGCCGTGGTTTCAGCTAACGCTCCAGTGAGCCTCAGGCTTGCTAACAACAGCAGTAAGCAGGCCACCCCATACACCATAAAAGCGAACCGTGTTTGATGCAAAAAAGGTGTGTTCAGTAACATCTCTTGCCTATCCTCATCCTAGAGATAATGTATAGGGGCTGTTTGCAGAGGTTTCTATAAAACAATGTTCAAATTGTACCTCACTCAAAAATCGAACCACATCTTTTTTTCACTGAATCAGAGTTAATGACAGCATTAATTTTAGGGGTTACAACGATGTCTTCTCGCCTCATCCTTTTGCCACTCATAAAATCTGCTCCTTCTTTTCCATAAGTCAGAAACTGTGCCTGAGAAAAGCCAATTTTAAGTAATATTTTTTCTTGACATGAACAAACTTGCTGAACATAGGCTCTAACTTGAGAGTTTGTCTTCCCTTGATCTTCAATCAGCATTAAATTTTCTTTGTAACATATAGACGTATAGCTTTCAGCGTGAGCTACGACTAAAGAAGAGCAACTAATTAGTACACTCCCTGTCATAATCCAGCATAATAAGAACATACTAAGTCTCGAAACTGCAAAGCTTCTCGGAGAAAAAATTATCATAACTCATTCCTTTATTAAATACTAACAAACGGGAAACACCGTTTAGAAACCTCTGAAAAAGCCCCCATCGGCGAACTCTCTGTGTCAACTCAAGCCGTTTTCGTTTCCTTGAACTTCCTCCATTCTTGACCTCGTGACGATACTATCTAAAACACTAAAACAAGGGCTTCCACAAACGCCCTCTATTTAGTATAGCCTTATTTTATAGTTTTTTAAAAAGTTTTTTAGGCATAGGCTAGACTAGGAGCCTAGACCCGTTTGTGAAGGAGTGTAGACAGAACTACATGACTGAACAAACGGGGCGTAGCGACAACGTATAGACATGCAAAAGAAACGTTTTAAGAGACTATAGTCACTGTGCCAAGGCTAAAGCAAGCTCATGCGTTTGCTGGGTGTGCCTCAACACTGGCACGCTGACGCAATTCGCACTATACGTCTATGGTCACGCCTCAATTCCATGTGTTTATGAGACTGCTTCAACGCCTCATTATCAACTCGCCTGAAACTTTTTCCGTAACTTCTTTACTATTCTCCTATTTCTCTCATATGTTATACTAAAAACTATGATGACTCACCCACCCTCTCCCCCTTCTTTTCTTAAAACCCTTTTTGAACGCTGGCAATCGGCGGATTGGTGCGACCGTTTGGCCTATGTGGATGCCACCACGCAGGCCACCTACGGTCAGCTGTATCAGGCGGTAATGCACGAAGCCTTGGTGTTACCTTCCAACCCACGGGTGTGGATGGATGCCCCCCTGTGTTACAAGGCGTGGGTACTGGTGTGGGCAGTGTGGTATCAGGGGGGAATTGTATGTTTTGCTCATCAACGCAACCAAACAACTCAAGAACGTCTCTTGCGTTTGGTGCAGCCCACCCACCGAGCCAGCTTAAACACAGAGAAAAACCTTGTTCTGGAGGAGGTGTCTCCTACTCCTGATGATGAGCCTTCACCCTTGCCCGCCTTGCTCGCCCAACTGTACTCCCACGGCCAAGCGGGCAGTGTGTTGTGTTCATCAGGCACCACAGGAACCCCCAAGCTGGCCGTGCATCAGCTAGAGGCATGGCTTACGCCCATGCTGGCATCGCTCAGGAAGCCCCCAAAGCGGAGTGTCGCTTTTTTGTTGTTTGATCACATTGGCGGGCAGAACACCTTGTTGCACAGTGCCGTGGGGGGGCATACGATTATTGTACCCAACAGTTTAAACATGGGCGATGTGGTACAAGCGATAGAAGCCCACGAGGCGAACTTACTGATTACCACGCCCAGCTTTTTACGCTTGCTGGCCTTGGAGGAGGATGCCACCCTGCAACGCCTTCATACGTTACAAACCATCCGCTACGGTACCGAGGTGATGGATGCGTTTACCCTGCAAACCTTGCAAGCCCGTTTGCCCCAAGCCACTTTTGTGCAAAGCTATGGCAGTACTGAGGCGGGCATTTTACCCACTCGCTCTGTAGGGGGCGAGGGCAGTACGTGGATTCAGTTTAGCCCCAGCCCCTATGCTCAGTTACGGGTGGTTGATGGCCTGCTAGAGGTAAAAACCAAGGCCAGTATGCTAGGCTATTTAGAAGGCGAGAGCTCTTTCACCCCCGATGGTTGGATACACACGGGCGATGCCGTGGAAACGAGTCCGTGTGGTCAGTTTTTACGCATTGTGGGGCGAGCGAATCAGTTTATTAACGTGGGTGGCCGTAAGGTGAATCCGCTGGAGGTGGAACAAGCATTGATGCAACACCCCGCCGTGGCGGATGTGGTGGTGTTTGCCAAGGCCGTACCTTTACTAGGGCAGGCTGTGGCGTGTCGGGTGGTCGTGCGGGATGATTCCGTTGCATGGACACCCGCCCAAGCCTTAAAAGAGTTGAAAGCCTTTTTAGCCCCGCAACTGGAAGCCTACAAACACCCCATGACGGTAGAACTTGTGGGTGCATTACCCCGAACCCACACTGGAAAGCCCATTCGGGCGTGCAATGAGGGGTGTTGAGTCGGTTTCGTCAAACGGCAAGTCGTTGTTGCGTTCCTGTGGATGTTTCATTGATGGGGGGCAACGGGGGCGTTAGCCCCCGTTAATAAACCCAGGGGGGGAGCGTTGTAGAGAGGTTTTTCACAATGAGGATCTTGCGTAAGAATTGAGATTGTCCCTCCTCACTGTGGGGGCGAACGCCCCGGCCTCTCAAGATTGCCCGTAGGGCAATGCAAAACGAGGAGCTTAGGAATGTACGGAAAGATAGTCATTCCACTATACTTTGTTTTTGTTATACTAAAATTAAACCGTTGAAAATACCTCTTCCCTGTCTACTGAAAAGAACTGAATGTCATTGCGAACAAAGTGAAGCAATCCCCTTGGATTCCTCGTTTGTATGCAGAAGATTGCCACGCCTAGCGGCTCGCAATGACGGCATTTACTCGACATTTAATCAATGACTTCCCCTTCCTCTGTATGAAAGAATCCCTAAACCGATGATGATGAACCAATCTGACGACACCCTTACTGTTTTAAACACCCCCGAGCCCACCGAGGCCAGCGACCCAACCACCACCACAACCGACACCGCCGTGAATGAAGACGCTCAAAAAAGCACGCACGTTACGCAAGATTACGGAGCCGACCAAATCCGAGTGTTGGAGGGCTTAGAGGCTGTTCGCCTACGCCCGGGCATGTACATTGGTAGCACCAGTCAGCGGGGTTTGCATCACTTGGTGTACGAAATTGTGGATAACAGCGTGGATGAAGCCTTGGCGGGCTACTGCTCCAGTATTCACATTACCGTGCATGAAGATAACAGCGTGACGGTGCAAGATAACGGCCGAGGCATCCCCGTGGCAGTTAAGGATACAGGGCTTTCTGCCTTGGAAGTGGTGCATACCGTACTACACGCAGGCGGTAAGTTTGGCGATGGAGGCTACAAGGTTTCGGGCGGGTTGCACGGCGTGGGGGCCTCCGTGGTGAACGCTCTTTCCGAAAAAATGACCGTTGAAGTGCATCGTGATGGCGGTATCTTTAAACAATCCTACGGCCGTGGAGCCGTAAAAACCCCCGTCGAACGAGTGGGCGATTCCACCAAAACAGGGACGAAAACTACCTTCTGGCCCGATGGTGATATTTTTGAAACCACCGAGATTGATTGCGATGTGATTGCCAACCGTCTGCGTGAAATGGCCTTTTTGAATAAGGGCTTGTGCTTGGTGTTTACCGATGGCAAAAAGGATGAAACCCACACCTTCCACTACGAAGGCGGAATTGGTGCCTACGTTCAGTTTTTAAACGAAGCCAAAAACCCCATCTTCAACGAACTGTTTTACTGCGATGAAGTGAAGGAAAACGTTCGGGTGGAAATTGCCTTCCAATATACCGATTCCTACAGTGAAACGGTGTTGAGCTTTGCCAACAACATTAACACCCACCACGGCGGCACCCACCTCACGGGTTTCCGTAACGCCATTACCCGTATCATGAACGAGTATGGCCGTAAAAACAGTATCTTGAAAGAAAAAGACCCCAACCTCACAGGCGATGATATTCGTGAAGGTTTAACGGCGATTGTTTCCGTGAAGGTGCAAAACCCTGAGTTTGAAGGCCAAACCAAGGAAAAGCTAGGCAATTCGGAAGTGTTAGGCATTACGCAATCGTTATTGGCCGATAAACTGAACGATTGGTTAGAACTCAATCCCAAGCCTGCCAAAACCATTATCTCTAAAGCGGTGATGGCTTTGCAGGCTCGTGAGGCCGCTCGTAAAGCACGAGAACTGACTCGGCGGAAATCGGCGTTGGAAAACTCCACCTTGCCAGGCAAGTTGGCCGATTGCTCTAACCGTGAACCCAGCAGTTGCGAAATCTACATTGTTGAGGGCGATTCGGCAGGGGGTTCGGCTAAGCAAGGCCGTAACCGAGAGTTTCAGGCGATTCTACCCTTGCGGGGTAAGATTCTGAACGTGGAACGTGCCAGATTGGATAAAATCTACAACAACAACGAGATTCAGAGCCTGATTCAAGCCTTGGGCATTAACATTAGCCGTAGCGAAGAGGAGTTCTCGATGGAGAACCTCCGCTACCATAAAATTATCATCATGACGGATGCCGATGTCGATGGTGCTCACATTCGTACCCTGTTGCTGACCTTCTTCTTCCGTTATGCTCGTCCGTTGGTTGAAAATGGCTACGTTTACATTGCTCAACCGCCGTTGTTTAAAGTGACTCAAGGCCGTGAGGAAACCTACCTGTATAACGATCGTGCCTTAGAGAAACTACTGCAAGACCGTGGCACCAACAACCTCGAACTATTTAGCCTCAGCCGTGCCAGTGTGGTGCAGGGCGTGGAGCTGCAGAAGCGTTATAGCGAACTCAACCGCTTTTATCAGGCTCGTGGTTGCTATTTGTTTAGTGGCATGCCTGATGCCGTGGTGTATCAACTGTTGGCCACGGCGACTGATGCGCATGCCTTTCAAACACAGGAAGCACTGCAAGCCTTGGCGAATCAGTTGGCTAGCACCTGTGCGGGCTACACCTTTGAAGTGGATGGTTTTGATGTGGCCGAGGGTGAACTGCCTGTACCTAGCCTGATTGTCGCCGATGCCGATAACAACCAAGTGCAGTGCGAACTCAACCCCGATATGCTAGAAAGTGCCGAATGGGAACGCTTGCAAACCCTGTACCCTAGTTTAATCGATTGGTTGCCCGAACAGCCCAGTAATTTGAATGTTCAGGCAACAGCGGGCTTGAAGGTGAGTATCAACCAAAAAGAAGAACGCTTCTTGACCACCTTGGCCGATTTACACGCCTTGGTAGAAGAGCGTGGCAAAAAGGGTATCGGTTTACAACGCTTTAAAGGCTTAGGCGAAATGATGCCCGTCCAACTGTGGGATACCACCATGAACCCCGAAACACGCACCCTGTTGAAGGTAGAAATTGAAGAAGCAGCAGGGGCGGATAAGCTGTTTGATATTTTGATGGGCGAGCGAGTCGAGCCCCGCCGTCAGTTTATTGAAAGCAACGCCCACCTCGTCAAAAACTTGGATGTGTAGAGGATAAAAGGATTGAGAGTGTTAACTAGAGGTTGTTTGCAAACTATAGAAGACTCTGCAAAAGGGTTTGTCGAGGCTTCTAATACCAATTCTTACGCAAGATCCTCATTGTGAAAAACCTCTCAAAGGCTCCCCCCTAGAGTTATTGAGAGTGTTAACTAAAGGTTGTTTACAAACGATGTGAATCCCCTGCCTTAAGTTGCCCTCTGGGCAACGTAGAGAGGCCGTT
>JBJTUB010000114.1:0-15420 GCA_046080465.1 Vampirovibrionales bacterium
TGAACGCTGGGGGCGTTCGCCCTCGCAATAAAGCTCCGAACGCTAGAAGCGTAAGAATCTAATAAACGGGGTTTATAGGGGTGAAGCCCCTATAAATACTGAAGGGGGGAGCCTTTGAGAGGTTTTTCACAATGAGGATCTTGCGTAAGAATAGAGATGGTTCCTCCTCACTGTGGGGGCGAACGCCCCGGCCTCTCAAAGTCGTCTGAAAGACGACACGAAACGAGGAACTTATACCATTTTTAGAAATGAAGGGCGTGTAGTTGATTTCTAGGAGCTTAGACTCGCAGATGAGTGCGGTGTACATAGAGGTACATAAGCTCATCGAGAATCGTAGCGACAACGAAAGCGGCAGACGCCCTTTATTTGTGAAATTGGTATTAGGAGTGTGCGGAAATGGTATTATTTCACTATATCTATCGCCCTATTAAACGCTTTAATTCTTCAGGACGAGTACTTTTACTAAGTGCTTGTTCGGCCGTAATATGCCCTTGAATTACTAAATTATACAAGGCGTTTTCCATGGTTTGCGAACCTACTTGAACCCCTGTTTGAATGGATGAATAGATTTGAGCCGTTTTACCTTCTCGCACCAAGTTGGCAATAGCAGGGGTGCAGACCATAATTTCTTGAGCCATGACACGCCCAGCAGGCTGATCGTTATACGATATTTTAGGTAATAACGTTTGTGATAAAACAGCCACCAACGAGTTTGACAATTGCACCCGTATTTGGTTGTGTTGGCTGGACGGGAAGACATCCACAATACGGTCAACGGTTTGCATGGCACTACTGGTATGCAAGGTACCCATTACTAAGTGACCTGTCTCTGCCGCACTGATGGCCAGCTGAATGGTTTCCAAATCACGCATTTCACCTAGTAAAATAACGTCAGGATCTTCACGCAGGGCGGATTTAAGGGCGTTAGCAAAGCTTTTAGTATCGGCACCCAGTTCACGTTGATGTACAATGGAGCTTTTAGAGCGATGCACAAATTCAACCGGATCTTCGATGGTAAGAATATGCTCAGAGCGGTGGGTGTTGATATAGTCAACCATACTGGCTAGCGTGGTTGATTTACCCGAACCTGTAGGCCCAGTAACCAAGATAAGCCCTTTGGAACGTTCGGTAAGTTGGCTACAAATAGGGGGCAACCCTAAAGATTCTAAGCTTGGGGGGATCGTTTTAATGCTTCTCAACGCAGCTGCATAATTGCCTCGTTCACGGTAAACATTTACCCGAAAACGGCCTACCTTTGGTACGCTATAGGCAAAATCGAGTTCCCAGTTCTGCTCAAGCACACGGCGTTGTTCATTGCTTAGCATGCCAAACAGCAAACGCTGACACGTATCTCGCGTCAAAATATCGCTATTGCTTCGTGTCAGGTGGCCATGAACCCGAAAGCAGGGGGGCAACCCCACCGAAAGGTGTAAATCGCTGGCATCCAGCTTCGACATTTCTATTAACAAATCTTCAATCATTTGAACCATCATGGAACGAAACACCTTTATTTAAGAGTGAACTAACAATGAGCAAGGAACCCAAGATAAACAATCACGAAGGGGTGACACCAATCAGCTGGTATAGTTGCTGTAATAACTGATGAGGATCTTGTTGTTGCACAATGCAACTGGCATACAGGCTTTCAAAAACCAAAGCTCTATTTTGTGTGGGGTTCATGCCTAGGCTGGAGAAAAACTCCAAAAGCTCTGGGTAACGTGCAACCCAATCTGTCACAGAATGCTCTAGTGTTAGCGACACGACGTTCATAAAGCGTTGCAAGCTCCTCGTCTATGTACAAGTGATACCTAGCTACCCAATTATAGTACCAAGGGAACCTTGTTTTGATGCAATAATTCTATAAAAACAATCATATAGAGGAGAAACACCCCTCATTAAAGTAGGCGACGGATACGATGATTTAACTCATCCGCTTCGAGTTCGGGCCGATGCTGATTTAAACGCAGGGCGTGCTGATACGCCTGAATGGCATCGCTAAGCTTATCCATTCGCTCGTACACTCGCCCTAAATTGAATTGAGCCATGGTGTAGCTGGTATCGGCCTTGGCTGCTTGATTGAACCAATACAGGGCTTTGTCGTACTGTTTTTCAATATCCATGTACAGTACGCCCAAATTGTTCATGGCAATGGCATTGCAAGAATCTAGGGTGATGGCTTGCTGGTAGGCCTCTTCGGCCTCTGGCACATCGCCTAATTGCCAGTGTAAATACCCTAAAAAACTATAAATATCAGCGTTTTCAGGCTGAAGGGTCGATAGCTCGCTGTAGAGGGCAATGGCGGCACGAAATTCGCCTTGTTTACATAGTTGCTCGGCCTCGCTAAAGAGTGTTTCAATGGTGTTGGCACTTAGCTCATTGCCCAGTTTTAAGCACGACAACGCCTTATCGGGGTCTTTTAATTCTTCCATATACACTTTGGCAAGCTCTAAACTAACGATGCCCGTCCAGTGTGGATCGCTGGAAAAAGAAATCGCACTTTTGTAAGCCTCGGCAACGCCTTCCCAATCATTGAGTTTTTTAAGGGTTTGCCCCATGTGATAATAGGACTTGGCGTGATGTGGCATAAGGCTAATACATTTTTTAAAATAGTACAAGGCAGACATGGCACTGCCCTGCTGATGAAAGGCCACGCCTAGTTGAAACAGTAAATTGGTATTACTGGGTTGAACTTCGAGCTTACTTTTCAGTACCTCAACAGAATCTACTTGTTCAGTAAGTGTGTTCGGTTCGGCAACACGCACCTTCTCGGGTTGCTTTTGCGTTTGTCGACGCTGTTGCAACGCTTGAACGGGCATCACCTTCACCGCCTCGTTGTTGCTTAGCTGGGGGGGGTGGTTGCTGGCTAACCCTTGGCTAGGGTATGTACCTAAGCTACCTAAGGGGGCTACTGAGGCGGTGCTGGCGAGCATGGGGCTAAAGGTTCGTATTAAGCGGGCAAGGTGATAATTGCTCCAGTGGGTAGCAATGGCCACGCTACACGTTAAGGAATTCAACTTGTAGGGGTTGCTCCAGCTCCACTCTAGCAAGGTGGCACGGCTTTTAGTAAATAACCAACTACGACAAGGCGCCTTTTTGGCGACATCATTCATGGTATTAGCGGCTTGATGATACAGGCCACATTGCCACTGGTAAAAACTTAAAAAATAGCGGGCTTCGTGCAAGTGGGGCTGATCATCTAAGATTCTTTGGCACAAGCCCAAGCCTTCAAGGGGCAATAGGCACCCGCTAAGCCATTCGCACCACGCATGCCGTAGTGTGGCGATTGGCTGGGGGGTAGGGTGTTGTAGTAGTTGCTGATAATAGGCCAGTTGTTGCTCTAAACGTTCAGCAGAAGGTTGTTCTATCAGTTGTTGCCAGTCGTGTTCATGGTTGGCGTCGTCTACAATAATACCCGTAGGCTTGGCCAATCCGTTACGAGTCGTAGGGGGCAGGGTGTGCTGTGTTTTAGGTGTCAAGAATTGGGTCCACTGTTTAAAGATCATCATGCGACGTATGCTCCCTTGGATACTGAGGTCAGGCTATTTCCGTTTAACATTTACAGAGATAGTCGAAGTATCGGGCAAAAGCCTGTTAGTCTATAGAGGCCTCCACTGTTTAATGGATAGTGTCTTTAGAACAGGAATCCTTAGTGTTAAACGTGTTCTTGACAAGCTGTTTCACTCATTTATAATGAAATCGTTAGAGTGTGCGGAAAAAGTTTGATGCGGCCGCTAACTTCGTTGTCTTGATATCGAATTTCGCACTGTACGTCACTGTACACGCCTCAATTCACTATCTTCGACGCCTCGTTATCAACTCGCCTGAAACTTTTTCCGTAACCTTGTTAATCTATTTCGGGTGTGATGATACTAAGTTTGGGCATGAGCATTCGTTCTGTTTTTGAAATTATTAAATCGTGTGTTTTTTTGATAAAACTTGATGTTTTTAGGTTTAATGCTAATAGCTAAACTAATCGAACATCTTCTAGTTTTAATGGTGCAAGATAAGCCACAGGGTACGGGTTGCATAGCCATCCTCTAGGGTGGATGCAGGCCAATTCTGGTTAACCTTCCATGGGTTGTCTTCAATGAAAGTGGTATTGACCATGATGCAATCACTCGTTCTCCCTCACGCTTTGGCCTCGCTATCGCCACAGGAACAACAAGAAAAACTAAAAAGTAAACGTCAAGCTTCTGAGGGAGCAACCTTTGCTGAACCCAGAGCAGAGAGCGAAAACCCTCCCGTGGCTACCACCACGACTGAACCTTTAGCTACGGCTTCTACAGTCTCACCAACAGAATCCACGCCCTTTAAACTCTGGGGGTTAACGCCTGCTCAATTTGGTATGGCCAGTGTGCCTGTGGCCTTGGGGGCTGTGTATTTACCCTCGGTACTTAATGCCGTGACAGGCAACACCCTGAGTAATACGGATAAAACTAAGATACACGCCTTAGCCTCATTAACCCCCGATACGCCCGAGGCCTATGCAAAAAAAGTAGCTCATGCCACCGCCGTGCTGAACCGCTTTACTACCGAAGGCGACGATTGGCTTCGCAATCACCCTGCTACCAAGTTTTATATCAACCATTATTTTTTCAATCCTGCAACCAACAGCTTGGATAAAGCCAACCCAGGCAAAGCCTTTGAAAGTTTGAAAAAGCAAATAGCCTTTAACGCACTCTATCTAAAGTACGGACGCGATTTACATCGTCTTAGTGACGTTGATGGCACAATGACGTTTAAAAACTTTGCCACCGTTACCAGCCATGCCGAAGCCAACATTGCCGATCAAGATCGCTTGGGTCTGTTGTTTAGCATTTTGTATGATAAGCAACACCGTGCGGGGCTACAGTATGCCTTAGATAATCAGGGGAACCGTGCCTTTACCACCCAAGCCATGATCAAAGATTTGGAAGCGGCGGGTATTTTTAAACCTAAAAAGCTGAACCCTGAGCAGCATCAGGCCGTGATGCAAACGTGGGCAAAGAATAGCGAAGCAGCCTTCCCCGCCATGGCCAAAGAGCAACTGAAGTACTTTACAGAACGAGCCGTTTTTTCTGCCAACACCGCTCGGGCAGGGTGGATTGATAACTGTATTAATGAAACAATCAACCCAAACCATCTCTTTGGATTCTCGACCACCAAAGATGAGTTAGGGGTTCGTGATAAGTTTAATCCGCAAATGCAGGCTAGTTTTTTACGTGTCTTGGGAGTCGACCATGACCCCACCAGTAAGCTTGCCTACAACGTGGATATTAACGGCATGGAAGGGTCGGTGCTGAAAGATCGACAGATTTTTCATGCGGGTAACAACTTGGATGTCTCCTATTCGGGTTTGCATGATATTTTGGCCGAAGCGGGCTTTTACGATAAAGTTTTTAAAAACGCCAAAGGTATCTATCCTCGTGTTGGAGAATTTAAGGGAAACTATACCCACTACACCCGTGGCTTAATGGAAGACCATTTAGCCCACAAAGTCAAACAATTAGATGCAGGCCAAGACCGTACAACCCTGCGAGAGCTTCTTAAAAATAACAAACTCTCGCAAGCCCATTGGAAGGCATTGCCCGTTGAGGAGAAGGTCAAGAAACTGAACCTACACGAAGTATTGAGCAATAGTAAACCCGCCTTTGCCAACCCACAAGCCTGGGAAATGGGCTTTGAGCAGTTGCTCACCCAAGCCTTGGCGTTAAGCGAAGATATTGCTGCCCGTGGCAGTAATGATTACACCCCTGTATGGAAGCTGCTACAACAACGCACCCGTGGCTTGAATGAAGCCGATCATCGGGCTTACGAGGCCCCCCACCTAGAGTTGGTTACCTACAACGGTGTGTTGCAAACCAAACCACATCAAGCCCGTTTGGATTGGGTGAACAAAGCCATGGAAGAAGGAATGACTGGGAAGGCCGTCATTCCTGTGGGTAGTCAACACCGTACCATAATTGAAGCAGCTCTGAAAGAAGGAGCATCCAGCAAAGAAGCGGTTCAAAAACTACTGAAAGAAATGAACACTGTCGATTACGCTTGTCTTACGGTGCATAGCTTGACGTCTGAATTGGCTGGCGTATACGAGAAATTTGGCTCCGTAGCGAAGTACGCCGCATCACCCGCTAGCTCTAAAGAGGCCACCGTACTGGAAAGCGGCAAGTGGGAGCTATTGAGCTGGATTTTAGAGCTTGAACACAACCCTAAAATTCAAGCCATGCTGAAAGATCGTGGCTTCGACTCTTTATTGCGTATTGAGTCTAACTCAAAAGCCTTGGAATACAACACAGATAAAAAGAAGGCGATGATCAACATGATCAATAACTCGTCTTCCTATAAAACCTTTGAATATTATCCTAACGTTACTAAAGAGGTAGCCAAGGCCTACGGCTACAACATGCACATGGATCCCACGGCTAGTTATGTGGAATCGGTGTTTGGGGGTTTAAAGATTGATAAAGGGGCGGTGATTCCCCCGTTTAAGCTGAAAGAAGTGTTTACGCACATGGCAGGCGATAGCACGGGGAGCGATATGAGAGCCATTGCGTGGCTTAGTAGCATGGATCCGCTGAACACCAGCGAGGTAGTACGGGGCATGATTGACGATGTCAACTTGTTTAACGAGATGGTGAGTGTACTAAACGTGGGTGCCTTGGATGGAAAATCCATGGCAGAAGAACTTGCTAAATCGTACCGTAAATATTACAAAAAGCAGGGTATTGCCGAAAAAGATAGTGATACCCTGATAAAGACTTACTGGCAACAGGTGTACGCCAACCCCTTCCGTTATAAAGAGAATAAAGATAAAACGGTGAGCTTGGTAGGTACAGGGCATGAAGCCATTTTAAAAGCCTTTGGTAAAGAGCAAAACCGCTTTACCCTAGATGAGTTTAAAGCCATGTACAAGGCCGTGCATGACGATATTAATATGCCCAGTATCTTTCATGCCGATGATGTACCCCACAAACACGCCCGAGACTTTTTGAGCCGTGCCTTTACCGTGGGCGATGAAGATTTTGCTCATCGGTTATTAAAATCACCAAGTTTGGCTGAGGCAGCCTTGGATGAGATCCCAGAGCTGAAGAATCGTCATGCTTTCTCGTTGGGGATGCCCTTTACGGCTGCATGGACACTGGACAAGCTTCAGCCCCCTGTGCACCAAACAGGCTGGAACGTGTATCACCCGTTGAACCGATTGTTACAAGCGATACCTATTAACATGATGCACTTTATGGAAGCAGGTGGAGCCTTGGGCTTGGTCGCAGGTGCGGTGGCAACCACTGTAACGGTGCTGCAACTGCATGAACATGCCAAACATCGAAATCTAACGTTGTGGGATACCGATTTGCAACCTGTGGTGAACACCGTCACTCAAAATGTGAGTCAGGCCAGCATGCAAGGATGGCAACCGTGGCAAAAGCCAAGTCATGCCACATCGGCCACGACGCTTACCTTGCCGTATAGGCAAGCCGACACGTCTACCCATGCAGCCGCAACACAATCACCGCCGCTTGCATCTCCGTCTCAGTCACAGAGAGGACGCACGGCCTCTTTACCTCTAGCCTCTCAGGAGGGTTTCATTCATGCTTAACAGTACACCATCCTTTGTGGTTGTTTCACGTGCCGTAACGCCTCCCGTGAAACCTCCTTCCCCCCCCGTACCGCCTGAAACAGAACCCTGCTTGGAGATTCCCTTTAATCCAGCCACTAACCAACGTTTTGGAGGCTACAACTACAGCCCCACCGAATCGTTTTGGGAGGTGTCTACCCCAGAGAATCAACCCATTGGTGTACCTGCTACCTCGTCGACTCCTGTGGTGTCGCCAACTCGTACGCCTGTTCAAGCACGCCCTACCCTCAAGCACGATGTGCTAGAGCGTCAAGCCACAGCACATGTCGCCGAGCAAACGCCTGTGATTGAGGCCGTGCATCAGCAAAATCCCTTGTCACCCACGGTGCAACGTGCCGAACAGCATCACCAAGTGCAACAACATCAACAAAAAGAAGTAGTCATTGAAAAGCACGCTCACGAAGAAAAACACGGCACACAAGGGCTAGCCCCTAAAACCCGTAAAGAAAACAATCTAAAAACGGTGGCCTTGTATGCCTCTACAGCGTTGAATGCCTCTATTTTCTTAAGTAACTTGGCAGGTACTTTGAGCAGTACGACGCTCCGACAAAATCCTCAGCCCTTGAATGTGATGGGGAGCCTGATTAATTTAGGATCCGTCTTTTTACCAGACCCCCTAAAACTACCCGCCTTTGTGGCTGGTACGGCGTTGTTCATGGGTGGCGATGCCGTCACTCGAACCCATGGAGACCGTTGTGATGTCAGTCGTCCTGTACAAACAAAAGAGGCATTTGAGCAAATTACAAGTGCTGGTCATTGGAATAGTTACCATTTATTCCCTCATCCAGAATATGTGCGTAATAACCCTGTTCGTCAAGCCGTGATGGATATTAACGAGGCCGCCACCCAAGCTAAAAAAGCCCTAGGTTTAATTCCTCTACAAAAAGACGAAGTGTTGCCCGACCACTGGCAGGCCGATGTGAAAGCACGCTTCGCCAAAGCCCTAGCCGATGCGGGCGATAGCAATAAGCAGGCCTTGTACCCCAAGGTGGCTCCTCGTCCAACGCAGGCAGAGCTAGCCAAACTGGCCGACTCCGTCAAGGGGCTAGAGCAAGCCATTGAAAACGGTCTTCGCCACCCAGATAAGCAAGTCGTGCGTACCCAGCTGGATACGGCCTTAAAAGCCGTGGCCGCCCACGAGCCACCCCGCTTTGGTTTTGCTCACTTGGCACACCCTGGCTTTTTAGCAGAAATGGCTCAAGAAAAATACTACAACGTGTTCTATCCCTTAATTGATGGCATTAAACTAGGGGGTGTTCATCTTAAAGTACCTACCATTTTAGCCTCAACGGTGGGCAGTGTCACTCAGCTTGGCTGGATGGCGGGTAAAATGTTAACCGATTGGAACTTTACTCACGATGCGTTAATGTTTGTACAGCGTAAAGAGTTTATGAAGGGAACGGAATTCACGATTCCTAATAGTCGTGGTTATGCCTTGGCCTTGGGGGCGGTGTTGCCTTTGGCCATGTTAGGTACGGCAGGAGCCGTGCAGGTGATTCATAAACACACCAAGGGCAAAAAGAACGCCGTACCTGACGCAACGAGCGAACAACAACGCAAGGATGATCCATTTAGTCGGCATAAAGCAGGGGTCTTTGAACTGGTGGCCAATGCGTCTTCTATTATGCCACAACTGGCTAACTTACTCATGGTACCCATTATTGCCAAAGAGGGTATCGGCAAGCCTGTACACATTATGCCCATGGGTACCAACATCCAGCATGCTGTTACCCCACGTTTCAATGCCAACCTAATTCAGGCTGGTAGCCTAGGTGCCTTAGCCTCGGCTACCCTTGCAACCATCAGCGATTTAGGGTTATTGCCACGTTACGTCGCTCATTTATCGGATATTGCTTTTATGGGTCTTTCAGGGATGACGCAAATTGGCCTAGCACGGAACACCTTTGAAGAAGAGTTTAAGATTTCTCAGGCCTTCCACTTGTTCCCAACGCCTTCGATGTTCGAGCATATGAGGCAGTATAAAGAGGCGGATAAGAAAGGCTGGCTTAACCTGTGGCCTAAAAACCGAGTGCCTACCTTGCCTAAGGTCTAGGTGGCTACCCTCGTCCATAAGATGAGGGAGAGGGCTGGGTGAGGGAGGGCTTCCGCCCGTGCAATGAGGGGTGTTGGGTTGGTTGTGTAAAGGACATTCGCTCTTTCAAAAACCCTGACTTTTAGGGTCTCCTGGCTTCGGATGGCCTGCCCCTTGATTTTAGGTTGTCTCTTCGGTATGGTTAACGGTGTTGCCTTGTTTTGCATCATTGATGAAAGCTTTTTCGCCCATGCCTCTTCTTTCTCCACACCAACACACTCGCCTTAAACGCACCTTACTGGAGGTAGCCACGCAAGCCCTAGCTCCCCACCCCTACACCGTTATTGCTACGGATGTTGAAGATGCCTTTGGGCAGTTGGGCGTTCAAATTTTTGTAGAACGACTCGCTGGCCAAGGCCGAATCACCTTGGATGAATGTGCCAAGGTTTCTGCTTTGCTAGACCCTGTTATTGATCCGCTAGCAGAATTGCAAGCACATCGTTATTGTTTGGAAGTCAGTTCGCCAGGGTTGTTTCGGCACCTGCAAACCGACCGAGAACTCAGCTATTACGCCAACCTACAGGCCACTGTAAACGTGCAAAAACTGGAAAACGTTACCGAGGCACTTAGCCCCGAAGCCGTGACGTTTTTACAACAGTTTGGTTTGCAAGCAGGGAAGCTTTTACACGTCGATGGCCTGTTAGCCACGATTGGCGTGCGTAGCGAAGGGGGCGAAGAAACACGCACCACCCTCATTGATGTGGCAACCCTACCCGCAGGCGTAGGAATCTGCTTGGCACCGCATGTCGACTGGCCAAACGATGATGAGACGGCCATGGCTTTGAGCGATGAAGACGATGGGCTAGAGAGTCCGTTTTTAACCACCAGCTTGGAAGATGAGCTTAGTTAAAGGTTGGTTGATGTTTGCATAAGTGAGGGCTTGTCTTTAGGGAACATCTTCTCGTTGATGAACGACGAGAAATATAGTTTTTTAAAAAGTTTTTTAGGCATAGGCTAGACTAGGAGCCTAGACCCGTTTGTGAAGGAGTGTAGACAGAACACCATGACTGAACAAATGGGGCGTAGCGACAACGTATAGACATGCAAAAGAAACTTTTTAAGAGACTATGTTATTTCGTGACCGAATAATGCACTTGTTTTTAGCTACGGTTGGATAGTCTTACTGTTCCAGCTGTAGCTGTTGGATGTGTGTTATTTTGAAGGAGCCTAACTGTTTTTATGATGATGATGATGAACCCAATCACTGCCACTGCCACCGATACCCCTCAGCCCCCTGCTTTGGAAACCTTAGATCCGTGGCGTGGTTTTACCCGTGATCACTGGTGCCAACGTATCGATGTGCGTTTGTTTATCCAAAAAAACGTGACTCCCTACCTCGGTGAAGCCAACTTTTTAGCCCCTGCCACCCCTCGTACCGAAGCCTTGCACAACAAAGTAAAAGCCCTGTTCAAACAAGAACGTGATAACGGTGGCGTGCTAGCCATTGATACCGATACCCCTTCTGCCATTGATGCCTACAAAGCGGGCTACATTGATGCCGAACTCGAACGCATTGTGGGTTTGCAAACCGATGCCCCCTTGAAACGTGCCATTATGCCCGCAGGTGGTTTAAAAATGGTCGTCGATGGCTGTGCCGAGCAAAAGGCCAGCGTACCCGAGTGGATTCAAACCACCTACAAACAATTGCGTAAAACCCACAACGAAGGGGTCTTTAACGCCTACACGCCTGAAATGCGTGCGTGTCGTTCCAGCGGAGTGATTACAGGCTTACCCGATGCCTATGGCCGTGGCCGTATTATCGGCGATTATCGCCGTTTGGCGTTATACGGTACCTAGCAACTGATTGCTGCCAAGGAAGCTGATAAAGCCCTAACCGATACCGCCCCCATGAGTGAGACGGTCATTCGTGAACGTGAGGAAACCACCGATCAAATCAACGCCCTCAAAGCCATTGAACGCATGGCCGGCCAGCTATGGGTATGATGTAACGCAACCCGCTCGCACGGCTCAAGAGGCCATTCAATGGACTTACTTCGCTTACTTGGCGGCTATTAAAGATCAAAACGGGGCAGCCATGTCGTTAGGGCGTGTGAGTAGCTTCTTGGATATTTACATTCAACGAGATTTAGATGAAGGGCGTATTGATGAACCTCAAGCCCAAGAACTGATGGATGATTTTGTTCTTAAACTACGCTTGGTTCGCTTTTTACGCACTCGGGAATACGACGCTCTGTTTAGTGGCGACCCTGTGTGGGTGACTGAATGTGTGGGTGGGCAAGGCGTGGATGGCAGTACCTTGGTGACGCGTAACAGTTTTAGAACCCTGCACACCTTACGCAGCTTAGGTCCTTCGCCAGAACCGAACCTGACGGTGTTGTGGTCTAATCAGTTGCCTGATGGGTTTAAACGCTTCTGTGCCGATATCTCCATTGAAACCTCTGCCGTGCAGTACGAGAATGAGGACCAGATGCGACCCATCTTTGGCGATGATTACGGCATTGCCTGCTGTGTCTCCCCAATGAAAATCGGTAAGGATATGCAGTTGTTTGGGGCAAGAGCCAACTTGGCCAAAACCTTGCTGTATGCCATTAACGGCGGTAAAGATGAAGTGAGCGGTAAGCAAATTGGCCCCGTCACGCCAGCCATTACCAGCGAGGTACTCGATTATAACGAGGTGTTGGCTCGCTTTGATGACTTGATGACGTGGCTGGCCAAAACCTACGTCAACAGCTTGAACGTGATTCACTACATGCACGACAAATATGCGTACGAGAAATCGCAAATGGCGTTTCACGATCGCAACGTGCGTCGTACCTTGGGTTGTGGCATTGCGGGTTTATCCGTTGTCGCCGACTCCTTGTCTGCCATTCGTTACGCCACGGTCAAACCCGTACGCAACGAGGCTGGCTTGGCTGTCGATTTCGTGATTGAAGGCGACTTCCCCAAATACGGCAACGATGATGATCGGGTGGATGCCATCGCCGTTGAGGTGATGAGCCACTTCATGCAAAAACTACGGGGGATTCCGACCTATCGCAACGCCGAGGCCACACAATCGGTACTCACCATTACCAGTAACGTGGTGTATGGCTTAAAAACAGGGGCGACTCCTGATGGCCGTAAAAAAGGCGAACCCTTTGCCCCTGGAGCCACCCCCCTACATGGGCGAGATGAAAACGGTGCCTTGGCCAGTTTGAACTCGGTGGCCAAACTTCCGTTTAGCGAAGCCATGGATGGTATTTCCAACACCTTCTCGATTGTTCCGCCTTCGTTGGGCAACACCCCCGAGGCTCAACAACGGAACTTGACGGCCTTGTTGGATGGCTACTTTGAAAAAGGCGGCCACCACCTGAACGTGAATGTGTTGCAGCGTGCCATGTTGGAACACGCCATGGAACACCCTGAAGAATACCCGCAACTCACCATTCGGGTATCGGGCTATGCGGTACACTTTATTAAACTGACTCGCCAACAACAGTTGGATGTCATTTCCCGTACCTTCCACAACCGTTTTTAAATCGTTAGGATGAGAAAAACGCAGGCTATACCTAAGTTGGTGACATCCCTCACCCCAACCCTCTCCCTAAGGGAGAGGGGGTAAAGCCCTTTTTGCAGAGCCTTCTGGGAATATTTTGAATAATTAACCGACTCTGTTGCTTAGTTTAAAACTTTGATTTATGATTTGGTCTCTAGGGGTGAAACCCTAAAATCACTCAGAAGAAAGCCTTTAAGTGATTTTCAATATTTTTTCACAATATCACAATATAAGGGTTTTGCGTAAGTATTTAGATTGTTCTTCCTCGTGATAGGGACGAACGCCCTAGGCTTTCAAGAAGGAACATTGCACACAATGAAATTGTTTAAATTAGAAGATTATTTATCTAAATATGAGTTTACTGCGAAGTATTTATTGTGTTGCTCAGATGCAGAAAGTTTGTCCTTAGCAGAATTATTATCTTTAGCTACTCCAGAAGAGCAAACGATGTGGGAAACTCTCTCGCTAGGTTATACAGAACCTAAAGGGCTCTCCCTACTTCGACACACAGTGGCTAAAACACTCTATCCCGAGCTTGATGAAGACAATATTCTTATGTTCTCGGGAGCTGAAGAAGGCATTTTTTGTGCTTTTCACTCATTACTTAAATCAAACGATCATGCTATTGTCTTAACCCCCTGTTACCAGTCTTTATCTGAAATCCCTCAAGCCACAAGAGCCTCAGTAACAAACATAGAATTGAGTGAAAAGGATGCATGGAAATTAGACCTTGATAAAATTCGTGCTGCTATTCAGTCAAATACAACAGTTGTTGTGATAAATTTCCCACATAATCCAACAGGTCAAGTGATTGAAGAAGATGAGTTGCAAGCATTGGTTCAATTATGCGATTCTCATGGTATTTACTTGTTTTCAGATGAAGTATATCGTTTATTGGGTCAGCCCCAAAAACCTTGGGCTTCTCCTGTTGCTAGTGTGTATGCAAAAGGTTTATCACTAGGAGTGATGAGTAAAGCGTTCGGCTTACCAGGGTTGCGTATTGGGTGAGTTGCCTGCCAAGATAAAAGCGTATTGAAAAAAATCGAACAATTTAAATATTATACTTCTATTTGTAATAGTACTCCTTCTGAGGTTTTAAGTTTAATTGCTCTGAACCATTATCAGTCTATTTTAAACAGAAATAATGCCATTGTTCAAAAAATCTTTTATTGGCCGACACGTTTTTTAAAGACTACCAACAGCTATTCAGCTGGGTGAGGCCGCAAGGTGGATGCGTGGGGTTTGTAAACTATTTAGGCACTGATTCTGTTGATAAGTTTTGCGAAGATCTTGTCACGAAGCAAAGTGTTCTTTTGCTACCAGCGTCTGTTTACGATTATCCCAGTAATCACTTTAGAATGGGCTTAGGGCGTAAAAATTTCTCTGAAAGTCTTGAAAAGTTGAAAGATTGTTTAAATGATTCGCTTCATTAGGTAATCTATAATTTATGACACCACCTATCCAACCCAAACTCTCGATACCCTCTGCCTCGTTGCCGCCTGCACCGTGCCTAGGGCGAGTCCATTCCATTGATACCTGTTGCACGACCGATGGCCTGGGCATCCGAGCCGTGGTGTTTCTGCAGGGCTGCCCGTTGCGATGCCACTTTTGTCACAACCCCGATACATGGCAAGCCAGCGGAGGCCAAAGCCTCACGGTGGAAGAAACATTCCAGCGTCTGTTAAAAAACCAAGCCTACTTTAAACATTCAGGCGGAGGTATTACTGTTTCAGGCGGGGAGCCTTTGTTGCAGTTACCCTTTGTGACGGCCTTGTTTAAAGCGGCCAAAAAAGCGGGCATCCATACCACGCTTGATACCAGTGGCTACACCCTACTTCGCCCAGAACTAACCGACCTACTGGCCGTGACAGATTTGGTGATGTTGGATATTAAAGACCCTGACCCCAAACAACATCAACGCAGTACCCATGTAGATTTAGCCCCTATTGAAGCCTTTTTAAAACTAGTGGTTGAACAGAAGAAAACAATCTGGATACGCCATGTGTTAGTACCAAACTACACGCTTGAAGAAGCCTCACTCGTCAGGCTCGCTCAGTTTTTAGAGCCGTACAAAGCACAAATTAAGCAACTAGATTTATTGCCCTACCATCCATTAGGCGAACATAAGTGGCAACGTCTTGGGTTACAGTCTCCGTTAGAAGGTACCCCCGCCGTTACGCCCGAGCAGGTGGCTTGGGCGTATCAGATAGTCAAGAA
>JBJTUB010000115.1:0-5591 GCA_046080465.1 Vampirovibrionales bacterium
AAATTTACTCTAAGAGATCCTCGACAAGAGTATAAATCTGCATTTTTAGGATTTCTTTTTAGCGCTTCATCTAAATCAGACATGGCTCCTTTATGATCTGAAAATTCGTACCTTATAGTGGCACGAAGCCCATAAGCAAGATCCTTTTCAGGATTCAAATTGATAGCTTGTGTTAAATCAGACAAAGCTCCTTCATTATCGCCATGATTATGAGATTGCAAAGCCCGATCACAAAGTTCCTGATAGGTCGTCACTGCTTGTTGAGCTTCAGTAGGCTTTGAAGGAATAACTTGCTTCAGTTGTATGTGTTCATTGATAGGAAGAGTAATCTTAGGTAAAGAAGGGTCGAGTTTATAAGCTTGATTCAAGTTAGCTAGGGCTTGTTCTTGATGCCCTAAACTTGAGTGAAGCAATGCTCGATTATAATAAGCTTTACCATAATTAGGATTAAGTTTCAGTGCTTGCTCTAAATCAATAAACGCTTCTTGATAATTTCCTAAAAGTCTGTGTAAATTACCTCTGTTGTTATAGGCTATAAATAAATTAGGATCTAGTTTGATTGCTTGAGCATAATCTTGTAAAGCTCCTTGTTTATCGTTTAAATGTTCTTTTACCATAGCTCTGTTATGATATGATCCCGCTAGTTTTGGATCGAGTTGAACTGCCTGATTGGCATCATCTAAAGCTCCTTGTTTATCATTTAATCGAAGGCGAACAATGCTTCTGTTGGTACAGGCAAATGTAGATTTGGGATTAAGTTGTAGAGCTTGAGAATAATCATTTAATGATGCTTGATAATTACCAATTTGTCTATAAACATTTCCACGATTGTTATAAGCTATGGAAAGTTTCGGGTCTAAATTAACTGCCTTATTCAAATCGATTAGTGCATTTTGCAAATCATTCATCTTCCACAGACAATACCCCCGATTAGCATAAGCAATAGAAGCAAGAGTAGGTTTTATCTGTATTACTCGAGAAAAATCAGCAATAGCAGTATTATAGTTATTAAGCTCCATATAAGCCAAGCCACGATCATTATAAGCAACACCAAAATTAGGAGAAAGGTTAATAGCTTTTGAAAATTCAGCAATGGCTTGCAAATAGTTTTTTTGATTATATTGCAGATTGCCTCGCAAGTAGTAATCTGTTGCTGTTAATGTTTTAGTCGTCTGCAACCTGCTACTACTACCAGCACGGGCATTAGGTGAACCCTTAGCAGAAGAACTAGAAAGAGAAACAGATGATCTTGGGCTAACAAGATATTCTGCTTTGACTATGGCTTGTAAATTAACTAGTAATAGTAAAACAATAAAACCATAAGAAAACCAGCCTTGATTTGACTTAAGTCTTATAGATTTATAGCTAATGGTGGTATACATTTTAACTAACTTTCTTTTAAAGATGGGTCTCAAACAACGAGGTGGGGTCGAGCTTAAACTGTAGCCTCTTGGCGGTATCTCGGCCACCATCGCCACTGCTGACCCAATACCCCTCATCGCTGGGGCGGAAGCCCCCACAGAAACGCAATATCTGCTGGCCGTCTGACGCAACCAACATTTAACCCCTCATCACTAGGGCGAATGGGCTTTCTTCGGGGGGGGGCGGCGGTGTGTGGCTCATTTAAAACACTCTTCTTTACCAACGAGATTCAACGTTTTTAATCATCTTACACCAAACACACTCATTTTACAAAAAATACAAAAGGCAGGCCAGCCGAACAGGGAACTGCCTTAGGGGGCTTTTGCAGAGTCTTCTATAAGTAGTACAAAAAATCTGAGGGTATGGAATAAGTTTCGGGATTGAATCTATATTGTGTGAAAAAGTTAAAAAGTTTTAAAACGCGTGCTTTACACCGCCGTATGTTTGATTTAAAGTAATAAAACTTTAATGCTATTGTATAGCGTTAGGTCTTAGTGTGTTTAAATGATAGTTCGTCTAAAATTCAAATCCATTAAGCAATGTGTTATTGTTATAGACTTTATGGTTCATTGATCTCATTCTTACACCGTTAATTTTTGATGCTTGTGTAACTTGAATGACATGCTATGGAGATCTTAATGCAGTTTGCTAAAGCAACTGCAGGATGCAGGAGATACCTGAATGGCCAGGATTGTCGGTGTAGACCTACCGAAAAATAAGAAAGTCCTGTTTGCATTGCCTTACATCTACGGCATTGGCTTAAGCCTTGCTAAAGTGGTGTTGGCTAAAACAGGCATTGATCCCGATAAACGGGTGAAAGATTTAGATGAAAACGAAGTAAACTTACTTCGTGAAGCTATCGAATCGAACTACCAAGTGGAAGGTGATTTGCGTCGTTCTGAAGCACTGAACATCAAACGTTTGATGGAAATCGGATGCTTCCGTGGGATGCGTCACCGTCGTGGCTTGCCTTGCCGTGGCCAACGTACGAAAACCAATGCTCGTACGCGGCGTGGTAAAAAAGCAGCCCCCATTAAGCTCAAAAAGTAGTTGATTAGAACGATAGAAAGTTTAGTCTAAATGATGGCAAAAGCTGTAAAATCTAAGAAAAAAGAAAAAAAGAACGTCATTGCTGGCCATGTTTACATCCAGTCGTCGTTCAACAACACCCTGATTACGTCTACCGATCTTCAGGGGAACGTTATTGCATGGAGTTCTTCGGGTGCGGCTGGTTTTAAAGGTGTTCGTAAAGGAACTCCCTTTGCTGCCCAAACGGCTGCAGAACAAGTGGCTCGTCGTTCCGCCGACCAAGGCATGAAAACCGTTAAGGTGTTCGTCAATGGTCCTGGTTCGGGTCGTGAAACGGCTATCCGTGCTTTGCAAGTGGCTGGTCTCGAAGTCACCCTCATCAAAGATGTTACCCCCTTACCACATAACGGGTGTCGCCCACCTAAGCGTCGTCGTGTGTAATTATTAAATCGCCGACTTGTTTTATATGTGTTAAGTACTCAAAGGAGTTTCGACTGTGGGACGTTTTATTGGACCCAAGGGCAAAATTGCCCGTAACCTCAACACCAACGTCGACGAAACCCCCAAAATGGAAGCCTTGCTTAAAAAGCGTCCGTTTCCATCGGGTCAGCATGGTGCTGCTAGTGTTCGTCGCAAAATTTCCGATTTTGGTTTGCAATTGAAAGAAAAGCAACGCCTAAAATTACGTTTTGGCTTGCGTGAGAAGCAATTGCAACGTTACTATGAAATGGCTTCTCGTAAAAAAGGGAACACAGGTATCTTATTGCTTCAAACCCTTGAAAGTCGTTTAGATAATACGTTGTTCCGTGCAGGTTTTGCCTCTTCTCGTCGTCAGGCTCGTCAAGCTTGTGCGCATGGTCACTACCTGCTTAACGGTCAACGTGTTACCATTCCTTCTATTTTATTGCGTGAAGGCGATATCATTACCGTTCGTGAGCAATCCGTAAAGTTTGTTAAAAACTTAGTGGAAGTTCAAGCGTCTCAAGCCTTGGATTGCGCTTGGGTTACCACGGATAAGCAAAATCTATCCGTACGTTTTGATCGTGTTCCTGCTCGTGAGGAAATGGATCTAAACACCCGCGAACAACTCATTATTGAATACTACTCTCGTTAATAAAGGCTGAATGTGGGTTATTTTGGAGTCTTGATTCTTTCGATCGTTAGCGTAACCTACATTGCCATTTTACAGTGAGTATCATTATTATTAGGTTGTATCGAGACGGTTTTGTCCATTCGTTGCATTCGTGAAGGAAGCACTCTACCCATGATTGAACATCCATTAACTATTAAATGTGTCACGACCACAACCGAAACCGATGGCTCGCTTTATGGTAAGTTTGTCATTGAACCCCTAGAGCGTGGTTTTGGTTTGACTCTTGGTAACTCGTTACGTCGCATTTTGCTTTCTCGTTTGAGCGGTATGGCGATTACCTCGGTTCGTATTGAAAATGCAAGCCATGAGTACGACACATTGGATGGCATTGTTGAAGATGTATTAGATATTTTACTCAACTTAAAAGGTGTCGTTTTAAAATCCGATACGATGAACTCGGCTACCTTTTACTTAAGTGCCAAAGGTGAGCAAGTCGTCACGGCGGGTCAGCTTGATGTTCCTGCTGGGGTTCAAGTAGTGAATCCTGATTTGCACATTTGTACCATGAATGAAGGTGCTAGCCTGAACATGGAAGTAACCGCCGATTGTGGTACCGGTTATGTTCCTGCCGAACAATTAACGGGTGCTCGTAGTGTTGATTCGCTTCCCTTGGATGCGGCCTTTATGCCGATTACACGGGTGGCCTTCAGTGTTGAAAATACACGGGTGGGTCAACGTACCGATTACGATTCGTTGCATCTTGAAATTTGGTCGAATGGTAGCATGGATGTTAGTGTGGCCTTGTCTCAATCCGCAAACCTGCTGATTGAACACTTGGTACCGATTGCATCACTTTCAGGCGCGTCTGCCTTGGTTTTGCCTACTGAAGTGGTTCAAGAAACTCAAAGTGAAGAAATCGTACCAAACATTACGATTGAAGATCTTGAGCTTTCTGTACGTGCTTTCAACTGTTTGAAACGTGCCAACATTCATTCCATTCAAGAATTGCTAACCAGATCAGAAGCGGATCTTTTATCCATTAAAAACTTTGGTAAAAAATCGGCTGATGAAGTTATCGAGCGGATGAAAGCGTTTGGGTTGTTGCTAAAGCCTTCGCCTGAAGATTTTGTTTACACCGAAGATATGTAAGCAGTAGCTTTTTTGAAAACGAGTGACTTCTTTTTGAAACCTCTCGTCTTTCTCTATCGTCGTTTTTGTTACACACAAGGAAATGTCTACCATGAGACACCGTAACCGAGTTCGTAAATTGGGTTTGGCTGCCGATCAACGCAAAGCATTAATGCGTTCATTGGTGACTCAACTCTTTTTACATGAAGAAATTGTTACCACGGTTCCCCGTGCTAAAGCCTTAATCTCTGAAGCCAGCCGTGTTGTTACTTGGGCTAAACGTGGCGATTTACACGCTGTTCGTTTGGCTAGCAAAATTTTATACCGTGTTCACACGGGTAACGCTGTTGAAACCAAAAATGGCAAACAAATGCCCGAAACCGTTTTGCGTAAAGTGTTTGCCGAAGTTGGCCCACGTTACCAAGAACGTCATGGTGGCTATGTGCGTGTATTGAAGCTCGGCCGTCGCCGTGGCGATAATACCCAAATGGCCTTGGTTCAGTTGGTCTAGTTTTACCTTAACTCAATTGTGCCTACTGGCAACAGATAAAAACGTTTAAAGCGAACTACTCACTGGGTAGTTCGCTTTTTAACTTATCCCTTTTGAATGAATAAGGGCAACAAGCACCGCATTTTTCACTATGATAAAACGAATACATTTTTTCCCCAAGCACTGATAAGCTAACAAGGTTACTATAGAAACCTCTGCAAAAGCCCATTCGGGCGTACAATGAAGGGTTAGAAGCTGGTTGCGTAAACCTCTTTGAGAAAACGGGTCTATAGGGGCGAAGCCCCTATAAATAATCGAGAGTATTAACTAAATAGCTTTAGTATTGACTCTGTGAAAATGAAACGCAATCGCTTGCTCCATATCCTTCAGTGAACGAGAGACAACCTTACCTCGCCGTTTAAATCTTGC
>JBJTUB010000116.1:0-3426 GCA_046080465.1 Vampirovibrionales bacterium
TACGCCAATCGGTACGCAAACAATCCATTATTACTAAGCCTAGCACAAAAACAGCAAGAATTCAAAAGCCCATTCGGGCGTGCAATGAAGTGTTGAACGCTGGGGGCGTTCGCCCTCGCAATGAAACACCGAACGCTAGAAGCGTAAAAAGCTAAAAAATGGGGTTTATAGGGACGAATCCCTTATAAATACTGAAGGGGGGAGAGTTTGAGAGGTTTTTCACAATTAAGGATCTTGCGTAAGCATTGAGATTGTCCCTCCTCACTGTGGGGGCGAACGCCCCAGCCTCTCAAGATTGCCCGTAGGGTAATGCGAAACGAGGGACTGAGAACACTCGACAAACCCTTTTGTAGAGCTTTCTATAGAAATGCTTGGGTTGGTGCCATATCCGTCGGCCAGTGTTGGGTAAGCGTCCCTTTTAAATCGTAGGGGGTCACCTGTGCCACCGTGACCGCCACCAAATCGCCAGGCACCACAGAGGCTTGACAGGCCTGCGGGCTAATAAGCACTTGGTTATCTACTTCAGGGGCATCCCACTGGCTACGACCGACCAACAAGCCACTGGTGCGAATTTCATCAATCACCACGGGGATGGTTTTACCCATCAGGGCTTTGTTGTTGGCGTAGGCTATTTCTTGCTGAGCCGCCATGAGGCTTTTGCGTCGTTGATGAATTACCCCTTTGGCCACCTTGCCATCTAGCTCGTTGGCAGCAGCCCCCTCTACATCAGAGTATTCAAACACACCTAAGCGATCAAACTTGGCGTGTTGAATCGTCTCCAGCATGTGCTGATAATGAGCTTCCGTTTCGCCAGGAAACCCCGTAATAAAGGTTGTACGCAACTTAATGTTAGGAACCGTGCTACGCACCCAATCCGTAAACTCAAGCACGTCATGCACAGGGCGACTCATCCGCTTCAGGATATCGGGGTGGGTGTGTTGCAAGGGGCAATCGAGGTACTTCACCACTTTATCGCAATCACGAATGGTGTGTAACAACCGATCATTCAAGCGGTTGTTGGGGTAAGCATACATAAACCGCAACCACTGGAGGCCGTTAATCTCGTTGAGCGTTTCTAGCAACGTGGGTAAATCGGTATCAATATCACGGCCATAACTGGTGTTGTCTTGGCCAATCAACACCACTTCTGTCACCCCTTTATCCACCAAGGCCTTGACGCTATCGGCAATGGAGGCCACCGTTCGTGAACGCAAATTACCACGCATACTGGGGATAATACAAAACTTACAGCGATAATCGCACCCTTCCGATACCTTCACATAAACCGATGCCCCCATGGTAACGTGCTTGCGTTCGGTATCTTCTTGCAAAAGGTAGGTGGGGTCTTGTTGAACGGCCAACACACGCTCGCCCTGTTGCACCCGACGCACCACACTGGCCACATCGGCCACTTGGTGAGTGCCGACCACGGCATCCGCTTCGGGGAACAGATCGAGCAGTTCGCCCTGAAACTTTTGAGCCAAACAGCCCGAAATCAACAAGCGTTTGCCTTGCTCGGCCAAACCGACCAAGGTTTGCACCGATTCCTGCTGGGCGGCTTCAATAAAAGCACAGGTGTTTACCAGTACCACATCGGCTTCGGCTTCACTGGCCACAATGGTATGACCATCCCGCTCTAAATGGCCTAGCATGGTTTCAGTATCCACTAGGTTTTTGGGGCAGCCAAGGTGTACAAACCCGATATTAAGCGATTCGCCGGGGTTGGCCGTAAGGGCATTGGCTTTGGGTAGCAGTGTTTGAGACATTATATAGGGTTACTTTCAATGATAAGAAGGAAGGGGCCGAAGCCCCTTAAACGTTAAATGTTAATTTGGAACATCTCTGAAACCGATTGAGAATCGTGGATACGGGCAATCGCCTCACCCAACAGCGGTGCGATGGAAAGTTGCTTAATTTTATCCACGGCCTGAGCTTCAGGACTCAACGGAATAGAGTTGGTGACAATCACTTCTTTAATAGGCGATTCGGCCAAACGCTGAATCGCTGGCCCAGAGAACACAGGATGAGCCGCCATGACGTACACATCTTTCGCCCCTTTTTCCATCAGCAACTTCGCACCCGAGCAAATGGTGCCAGCCGTATCAATAATATCATCCACCAAAACGCAACTACGGCCTTCCACGCTGCCAATAATGTGGAAAACCTCTGCGATATTATGCCCTGAACGACGCTTATCAATAATCGCAATGGGGCAATCCATCAGCTTGGCATAGTGTCTGGCACGCTCTACCCCGCCCGCATCGGGAGAGACAATCACGGTGTTGTGCAAAGGTCGAGTGAGTAAATAATTGTACAAAATAGGAGTCGCATACAGATGATCGGTAAGGATGTTAAAAAAGCCTTGCAACTGCCCCGTGTGCAAATCCATGGCCAACACTCGGTTTGCGCCCGAGGTTTGAATTAAATCGGCCACCAACTTAGCAGAAATACATTCCCGCCCAGAGGCTTTACGGTCTTGCCGAGCGTACCCATAGTAAGGAATCACCGCCGTGATGGATTTCGCCGAGGCACGACGCAACGCATCACACATCATCAACAGCTCCATCAGGTGATCATTGACGGGGTTGCACGTGGGCTGAATAACAAACACATCCTTGCCCCGTACGCTTTCATCAATTTTAACGTATAATTCGCCATCGCTAAAGTTTTTAAGCTTAATGGCTCCCAACTCACATTCAAGGTAGCTGGCAATTTCATGAGCCAATTGCTGGTTGGCACGGCCAGAAAAAAGTACCACTTCTTGGCTAATATCGCCCTCACGAGGAAGTTTAAGTTCGGGTAAAAGCATTTCAATCGCCACGTGGGCATCTCCTTGACTGTGAACGGGGAACCGAGGGAAAATGACTTCATCTATCCACACGTACGCCCTACATTAAACGATTAACAACGAAGAGAAAAAGCATTTTTGAAGAAAGTAAAGAAAGACAATCATCTACATGATGTTATGGTAGCTAAAACGTAAGCCCATGCCAAGTTGTGCGACCCATTTTTTCAATAACTGTAACAGACTGTAACAATCCATCGTCAATAGGCTTGCCAAAAACGCAAACAAGCTCGATATTTTCAAGCAAACATCGTTGGCACCCATAGCAAAACACCCCACCGACTAAAATCAGTGAGGTGTTTTGGTGGGCGCTGAGGGACTCGAACCCCCGACCCCCTCGGTGTAAACGAGAAGCTCTACCAACTGAGCTAAACGCCCATTGCGTTTATGTTGTTACTCTATGCCAAACACAACGCCACGTCAACCCCTTTTTTTCAAACACCAGGAGACCCTAAAAGTCTAGCTGTGTTTGTGGTTAAATAAAGAGTGTTTCCGTTATGTAGACGATCCTCCGAAACATGACTCTTTTTCAGCATCTCGATACGATCCAAGATCCTCGTTATAAACGAGGCATTCGCCAC
>JBJTUB010000117.1:0-811 GCA_046080465.1 Vampirovibrionales bacterium
CCCTGATTTGAACCCGATTGAGGGGTGGTGGGCGGTGCTCAAGCGGGTTGTAACCAATGGAATACGTTTAGGGCTAGCCTTCTACGAAGCCATTCAACACATCTTTGGAAAAGAGTCGTAAATTATTTAAAATACTATAACGGGCAAATTCGTGATCAGGTAAACAATGTGAACGAGTGCATTAACGGCGTGGCAGGGATGCTTAGTAAAATTACCGATTTGGTACAAACCTTGAATCACTATAACGAATCGGTTGCTTGTGCCGTCGAAGAACAACGCACCGCAACGAATGAGATTAGCACAAGCTTAAGTTTGGTGGCTCAAAGCACCCGAGATGTCGAGCTAACGGTGGATCATTTGCGGCACAGTGCGGATACACTTACCAAGGTAGCCGAAAAGCACTTAGGCTAGTCGTTTAAAACAGAGGGGGCTACTTTACTACGTAAGAAACCTAAAACTTATGGTACACTATAGTTTATATCGTGTATAGTTAAACCGCTTTAGGTTGAGGTGAGTCCAACATTGGGGTATCTAGGGGCGAAGCCCCTAGAATAACTCAGGGGGGAGCGTATTGAGAGGTTTTTCACAATGAGGATCTTGCGTAAGAATTGAGATGGTCCCTACTCACTGTGGGGGCGAACGCCCCGGCCTCTCAACGTTGCCCAAAGGGCAACTTACCACCAAGCTAAGACGTTTCGACTATATCAAAAAACGCTCTTCTGTTATGCTGGGAGGCTGTGGTGGTTGATTAGGTAAACCATTTTCAGGGAAGGCCATGGTTTGTACACGCCCCCCCCCGTTCTCAGGGAAG
>JBJTUB010000118.1:0-2689 GCA_046080465.1 Vampirovibrionales bacterium
TTCAAAGTAAAGCCGAAACCTATACAGCCGAGCAGATTTGGAGCGGT
Organism: Vampirovibrionales bacterium; assembly: GCA_046080465.1. Lineage (GTDB taxonomy): Bacteria > Cyanobacteriota > Vampirovibrionia > Vampirovibrionales > JAJTHC01 > JBJTUB01. The sequence continues at coordinate 48 of JBJTUB010000118.1, forward strand.
TTACGTCATTGGATTGCAAGATTTAAACGGCGAGGTAAGGTTGTCTCTCGTTCACTGAAGGATATGGAGCAAGCGATTGCGTTTCATTTTCACAGAGTCAATACTAAAGCTATTTAGTTAATACTCTTGATTTATTAACGGGGGCTAACGCCCCCGTTGCCCCCCACTTGAGTTTGGTGAACGAAAGAATATAAGAATGTTTGGAAAAATAAGGATTTAACTATAGAAGACTCTGCGAAAGGGTGTTTCGAGGTCTCTACGCTCATCGTTTCGCATTGCCCTACGGGCAATATTGAGAGGCCGTTCCTCCCTCTCAAACTCTCCCCCCTTCAGTATTTATAGGGGCTTCGCCCCTATAGACCCGTTTTATCAAAGGGGTTTACGCAACCAACGTTCAACCCTTCATTGCACGCCCGAATGGGCATTGCAGAGTCTTCTATAGAAACCTCTGCAATGCGGGTAGCAATTTTTTAAGGGTAGGGGTGTTTATTACTATGTAAGCAACGAGCCACACAGCCAATCACTCCAACGCTTACCCCGCTTTTCTAGTTTTCCTCCTATCTCCCCCAAACAAACAAACAACCTCCCCTCCCCCTGTAAAGTTCTAAATGATGCTACCCGAATGCCTTACTTCTGTTGCAGTGTCCTAGATTTTCCTCCTATCTCCCTCAAACAAACAAACAACCTCCCCCTCCCCCCTGTAGAGTTCTAAATGATGCTACCCGAATGCCCCTGTTACAGTTTCCTAGAGGTTTTGTAATCATACTCTTTTTTAACGCAAGCGTCTCAACTCCCCTTATTGCATGGGCGAACGCCCCTGTTGCAGTGTCCTAGATAGTCTCCTATCTCCCCTAAACAAACACTCCCTTCCTCCCCCTGTAGAGTTCTAACTAATGTAACCTGTATTTGCAGAGAAAGATAATATTCCACAATGATGTTGAACGCACACCACCCAGACAATGAAGCCATGTTAGAATCTCTTCAGCTAGAGGCTCTGAACCTGACTCAACCTTGGTTGCGTAGCGAACTGTTTCGGGTGATTGGTAACCAGTGTCATTTACTTGAGTGGTTGTTGGAAGCTTACCCCAGCCAGCACGTGCATTTTATTGCTAGTACACAGCATCTTTTAAGCGTGTATCAAGGATTACATCACACCTTTTGGCAGTCGCCCTTAGATTCTTTAGCGTTGGTAAACGATCTACATTTTGTGTTAGCCACAGAATCTCTCCCTATCGAACTAAAATTATTACAAGCCCATTGCTTACAATACCTTAGCACCCTTGTGCATGTGTATCATCAGTTAAACACGAATCACACCAGCTATGGAGCCATCATTAATTTGCATAGTACCTTGTTATTATTAGAAAGCGCCATGGCCTTGCAGGAAACCCAGTTGGTACAGCAGTATTTAAATAAGCATCAAACCCAGCAAGGTACCTGCTTGATTGATTTAATTCATCAAGCGAAGGGGCAAGGGGTCGAGATTCAGTCGACAAACTAACCTTTGGTCTGCTTGTTCTCTCTTTTTTCTTTAACACACACTTAATACACACATACACAAGCGAACAGTCGGATGGCCTCCGGGGTTCGCTTTTTTTTGGCTTGTCTTCGTATTACTTAAAAAGCTTGATAACATAGGGTAAAAACACCACACCAATACTACCAAAACAGACCGTGGCCACCACCAAGCAGGCCCCCGCCGCAAGATCTTTAATGCGTTTGGCCCGAAGATCAAACTGGCCGTTGGTCAGTAAATCGACCAACCATTCCACCGTGGTATTTGCCAATTCAACGAAGAGAACAAACCCCGTCATCATCATGACGACGAGCCATTCCTGTAATTTAATTTGAAACACACACCCCGCCACGATGGTGGCCAGCGTTAACAGAATATCGATGCGAAAATTACGTTCTTGTTGAAAAGCAAACCACAGGCCTTCCAAAGCAAAGCCAACACTATGCAAAAAGGTTCTAGCACCGTAGTGTTTGGCTTTGGGGCTACTGGCAGGGCGTTTGAACAACCCAAAATGACGCAAGTAACGACGCACAAGGGTGTGTTTACGTGGGTGTACCGATGGAGCCTTGGTGGTGTCCGTCGTCGGTTCAGGGGCAACAGGCCGTGACGGTGATGGGGCAGAAGCAGGAGAGCGAGTGCTGGCAGACACGGAGGGCTTACTTTCTATGCTGTAAAGCGATGCTATGTAGTTTGAGTATACCACGCTTCTGTTAAAAAACCATCCCTTACTGATACCCCACTCTCCTGCGTCACTTCTATCTTGAATCTGCCACTTTACAAGGAACAGCCACCGAAACGCAACACCGACTCATACCAACTCTAAGCTTAAATAGCGTAAAAACTGGTTTCTTTTTCGGGGGGCAACGGGGGCGTTAGCCCCCGTTAATAAACCGAGAGTATTAACTAAAAGCTGTTTTAAAAAAGTCTTCTAAACCTAGACTAACTCTTTTTAAGTTGTTAAACATCAGTAGAATTACTAATAAAAACAGGGGTATCTAGGGGCGAAGCCCCTAGAATAACTGAGAGTATTAACTAAATAGCTTTAGTATTGACTCTGTGAAAATGAAACGCAATCGCTTGCTCCATATCCTTCAGTGAACGAGAGACAACCTTACCTCGCCGTTTA
>JBJTUB010000119.1:0-19264 GCA_046080465.1 Vampirovibrionales bacterium
ATCGTAACCGCTTTAACTGTAAGGAAGATCGTGTGGCGTATATTGAGGATTTCGTGTATGCTTATAACCGTACCCGATTAAAATGTATCGGTTACAAAGCCCCTCTTGAACATCTTTGTAATCATGCGAAACAATACACCTTAGGGAGAGGGTCTTTGCCGATTTTTAAAAATGAGATTTCTCAAGCAAAAACAAAAAACTCTGCTACACTAAGTACTGTATTCGTCAACTTTATTTAGAAGGCTTTTCTCAAGTGATGCTTCTACCTCCATCGTTTGAACGTTCGACCACCGCCATAACCACTACAGAAGGAGTTTCTGCCGTGATGCCCCCAAGCTTCGCTCCCAGCCACACTCAAGCTCACCCCGTGCATGAATGGAATGAACACGCCACCCACTGGCAACAGCACGCCCAGTGTCTTAACCTGCCCCGCACCAACGGCATTAACCAAGGCACGGTTTGCTTAGACGATCATCCGCTTGAGGTTCAGCAACGCACCGCCCTTATTTGGGTGAAGCCCACCACAGGAGAGACCCTCTTTGAAGATGAACGCTACACATTTAGCCAGCTTAGCCAAGTTAGCAATCAGGTGGCCAACGCCTTACACGGCTTAGGCATGCACGCAGGCGAACGAGCCTTCATCTTCCTTGATAGAATCCCCGAGCTGTATATCAGCGTGTTTGGCTGTTTGAAGCATCAACTGGTGACGGGTCCTTTATTTTCGGCCTTTGGACACGATGCTATTTTAGATAGATTGCAGGATAGCGAGGCTCGTTTGGTGATTACCTCGCCTAGTTTAAAGCCTCGTATTGATGCCATACGCCATCAGTTGCCCAAGCTAGCCTTTGTGATTGTGGTTGAACGTCACGAACCCCATTTGACAGTCCCTTTGGATGCCACAAAGGGGGAGTTTGCGTATGAATCTCTTGTTCATTCAGCCAGTACCAGCTACAACGTACCCTACACCCCACCCGAGACGCTTTCCATTATGCACTATACCAGTGGAACCACAGGCAAGCCCAAGGGAGCGGTACATACCCACCAAGCCGTTGTGTCACAATCCGTCACGGCCAAGTATGTGTTAGATTTAGAGGGAAGCCACGATGTGTATTGGTGCACGGCCGACCCTGGCTGGGTGACAGGCACCAGTTACGGCATGTTTGGCCCATGGAGCTTAGGTGTAACGCAAGTCGTGTATGCGGGGGGCTTCAACCCCGAGGTGTGGTATCGCTTAATGCAAACCTACGGGGTTACCGTATGGTACACCGCCCCCACCGCCTTGCGGATGTTGATGAAAGCAGGCAACGATTGTGTGGCGGCTTATCCCATGCCTAAGCTACGGCACATTTGCAGTGTAGGTGAACCCCTCAATCCCGAGGCCATGGTGTGGGGCGAACACGTCTTTGGCAAAACTATTTACGACACTTGGTGGCAAACTGAAACAGGCAGTATGCACATTGTGAATCGGCCAGGCTTGCCCGTTAAGCATGGTAGTATGGGCAAGCCCTTTACAGGGGTAGAGGCGACCGTGCTGGATGAACAATGGAACCCCCTATCTAACGGCTCTGAAGGGTGTTTAGCTTTAAAGCCCCTTGCCCCCAGTATGTTTGCTACCTATTGGAACAACCTTAGCAAGTACGAAAGTCGGTTTAAAAACGGGTGGTATTTGACGGGCGACCGTGCCAGAGTGGATGAAGATGGCTACTTTTGGTTTATTGGCCGTGATGATGATGTCATCAATACGGCGGGGCATTTAGTTGGTCCGTTTGAGGTGGAAAGTGCCTTGGTGGAACACCCTGCTGTGGCGGAAGCCGCCGTGATTGGCATCCCCGACCCTGAGCGGATGGAGATTATCAAAGCCTTTGTGGCCTTGCGTCAGGGGTTTGAAGAAAGCGAGGCCTTGCGTCAGGACATTACACGCTTTGTACGGCAACGCCTAGCGGCTCATGCCTACCCCCGTGAACTAGAGATTCTGCCCAGCTTGCCCAAAACCCGCAGTGGTAAAATTATGAGACGCTTACTAAAAGCCAAAGAACTAGGGCAACCCATCGGCGATACCTCCACTTTAGAGGACTAAAACCATTTTACATATTAAATGACGTGTGTTGCTTTAGGTATCGCTACGATTTTCGATGTGCTGATGTACCTCTCTATGTACATCGCACATGTTTCTAGTGAGTCTAAGGGCTTAGAAATCACCTAGACGCTATTCAATCTGTGAGCTGCTATAAGAAATTAGGCTGAGGTTGAGGTAATTCCAACAGTGGGGTATCTAGGGGCAAAGCCCCTAGAATAATTCAGGGGGGAGAGTTGTAGAGAGGTTTTTCACAATGAGGATCTTGCGTAAGAATTGAGATGGTTCCTCCTCACTGTGGGGGCGAACGCCCCGGACTCTCAAAGTCGTCTGAAAGACGACACGCAACGAGGAACTGAGAAACCTCGCCCCCACCTTTTGAAGAGCTTGCTATAGTCGTGCTTTTGTCACATTGTTGGCATCTCTAGCTGTTATAGTTAAAAAATGCTACTGTTTACTTGCATCCGTCATTCTTTTTCGGAAGGCTCCCCCCTGTATGTACCCCGCCCCCATTACCCCCCTTGCTCTAGGCGAACTGCACGAAAAATGTGCCGTCTTTGGACTCATTACTCCACAACCCACAGCCCTAGGGCAATTGCTGTATTTGGGGCTGTTTGCCTTGCAACATCGTGGGCAAGAAAGTTGTGGCATGGCCTGCTTTGATGGAAACACCCTGCATCATCACAAAAACACAGGCTTGGTGAGTCAGGTGTTTAACGAAAACAACCTAGAAGCCTTTATGGGACGTATTGGCATTGGCCATAATCGCTACAGTACGGCGGGCGATGATGGGGTGGAAAATGCACAGCCCGTGGTGTGTCGGTCTCGTCTAGGCGATATTGCCTTGGCACACAACGGCAACTTATTTGATTTAGAAGCACTGCGTCATCGCTTTCATTTAGAAATGAGTGATGCCCTAGGAGCCAACAGTGATAGCCATGTGATGGCTCGGTGTTTAAGCCAAGCCTTGTTTGAAACGCAAGGCAACTTACTGCAAGCCTGCGTTGCGGTTCTGCGTGAAGCTCGGGGGGCGTTTTCAGTCCTTATTGCTACCCCACAAGGACTCATTGCCGCTCGGGATACTCACGGAATTCGGCCACTAAGCTTAGGGCAAACCGCCACAGGGGCGTGGGTGTTTTCTTCTGAAACAGCGGGGCTAGATATTGTAGGTGCAAGCCATGTGCGGGATATACGTGCGGGCGAAGTGGTGATGATTGATTTAAACGGCCAACATCACACGGCTTTTTTACAAGAATCAGCGGGGCAAGAGCACTTTTGTGCCTTTGAATACGTTTACTTTGCCCGCCCCGATTCAATGCTCCATGGCCAAAGTGTGTACGAGGCTCGCTTACGCATGGGGCAACGCTTGGCCGAACAGCACCCCGTCACTGCCGATTATGTCGTTCCCGTACCCGATTCAGGGATTCCTGCCGCCATGGGCTACAGCCAACACAGTGGTATTCCTGTATTGATGGGGTTGGTTAAAAACCGCTATGTGGGGCGTACCTTTATTAACCCTACCGAAGAACTGCGTGAGCAGGGAATCCGTCTCAAGCTAAACCCTATCTCTAGCCTCATAAAGGGTAAGCGAGTGGTGGTGATTGATGATTCCATTGTGCGTGGTACCACCAGTCGACGTTTAGTACAGTTACTGATAGAAGCAGGAGCCAGCGAGGTGCATTTGCGTATTTCATCGCCCCCTGTCAAGCATCCGTGTTTTTACGGTATTGATATGTCGACTGAAGCAGAACTCATCGCTAATCGTTTAGAAGGCACGGCCTTGGCTGAATGGTTAGGAGCCGATAGTTTATGTTACCTCACCCCCAGTAATCTGGCGTGGGCCATTGGTACAAATAACGTGAAGCGCCCCTGTATGGCCTGCTTTACTAAACATTACCCTGCGGGTCAGCCTAGCCCTACGGAACAACCCTTCCACCACTCCGATTTTGCCGTTGTTTAAGCGTCCTCTGCTTCTTGTGCTTCGGCCATGGCAAACATGAAATCCACCAACTCTCGGGCCTCTTCTTCAAAAGGAGCCAACTGTTCGCCTAAGGCCTCCAGCTCTTCATCTTCTTCAAAGCTAAAAAACTCAATCACATCAGGCGTTAAGCAATCTAAATCTAGCTCATCCCAACCGTAGTGTTTACGGGCATGTAATAACTGGTTACACAACGCCACCACCAACACCGATCCTTGATACTTTTGAGCCAACTTGGGTTGATGATGATGTGCAATCACCTCAATCACAGGGGTGGGAAAGTTCCAGCGTTGGGCTAAATCCATCCCTAGGGCTTGATGATCAAAGCCAAACAGCTTGGTTTCAATGCCTAAACTTTCAGGCGAATCGCGATCAATTTTAAGCTTGTGCAAGTTTTTGGTTAAAATATGATCTAAATCCGATGCAAAATAGCCTAAAATTAAATGGCCGACATCGTGCAACATGGCCGCACTAAAAATCTCTTCACCCTCCTTCATGTTATACAGGGTGCAAATCTGCTTAGCACATAAAGCCGTTAGTAAAGATTGGTGCCAAAACTCTTCAATCTCCAAGCCGCCCTCTTTTACTTGCTTGCTTGGGTTACGAAAGGCATTACACACGCTGGCACTTAACACCAAACTTCGCACACTGGCAAAGCCAAGCAAGGCAATACTTTGCTGTACCGATGTAATTTGCCGTTGCATGCCATAAGCCGATGAATTGACCATGCGTAACACACGACTTGTTAGGCCTGGGTCGAGCGAAATCAGTTCGGCAATCCTGCTGGCGGGGCTACCCGGCACAGATAATAAGGATAATACCTCGTTTACCACTTGCGGCAAGGCTGGTATATCACGTACCCGCTTTAGTAATTGATCTTTCATTAACGTGTGTTGGCTATGTGCCGAAGAAGCGGCCTGCATCATCATCATTGATTATGACTCTCCATCTAAGTAAAGATGAACTAAAAAAGGAGGAAAGAAACGCCAGAACCCTAACCTAAAACTTAAAACACGACTCGTGTACGCACTAACGGCTGTAGCGGCTCTGCCACCACGGCATAAAACTGTTGACTCGCAAAAGGCTTCGGTAACAGCACAAGCTTCATATACGGGGGAACATCCTCGCCCAATGGTAAGAGAACCTGTAGCGTACTCATTACAAAAACAGGTAGAATAGGCTTGTTTTCACATGCTTGCTCATAATAATCTCCAAGCCAAGCAAAAAAGTTCACGCCTAAACGATGAGACTCCTCTAACCACGATTCATCCACAAACAACACATCGGGCTGATATTTCTTCATGCCATGGTGCAAGTTATCTTTTAAGGTAATCGGGCGAATATGCGAACTGGGGAAGCCTAAAGCCGTTAAATACTTAGCAATCCGCCGTTGTACGTGTAAATTATGGTCTAACACCAACACATGAGGGGGGAGGCTGTGGGGGTGGTGCTCCAACTGCCAAGGTTCTACGGCAGAGGTGGAGACCTGCTCATCGCTAGCCAAGGTTTCGCTCAAGGTTTGAGGCTGCAGCACAGGTAAGCTAAAACGTGTGGCCTCTACCGCTGGCGATGGCTCGTTACGAAACACCTCTGGCAACACGGCTTCAAACGCAGAGGCACACAACAACTGCCGTAGGATGCTGGCATTCATAGGCACATACTGCCCCGAGGCCGTATCTTTAAACGCACAGGTCTTTTGAATATCCACGCCAAGATCGTGCATTTTACGCAACATACTACGGTCAATTGGGTTGCCAGAACGCAATAACAGTACCCGATGTTCTTCATCATACACATCATCAATGCTGTATAACGCAGGTTCTCGCTCCATGAGTGAAGCCGAGGGCAGGGTCGACTCTAAGCGTCCAAACGAGAAAAGGGTGCGTAAAGCGTGCATCATACGTTGTAGGTTCATGAGTATGGGCTTCCTTTCCGTCCACAAAACCGTTAAGCTCATTTTGCCTAAGGTATCGGCGTGGCTGCTCCCTCTCTTTAGCTTTCTCCTCCAAACGTTGTATACAAAGCTCTGCAGGGGGCGATTCATGAATCGCCCCTACAAGGAACATCCAGCAAAACGCAAGAACGACTCGCCGTTTTACTCAAGAAACGTGCCACTCCTCATCGCACGCCCGAATGGGCTTTTGCAGAGATTTCTATAACACTCTCATACCAACTCTTAGTTTAAATAGCGTAAGAAATTGTTTCTTTTTTGGGGGGCAATGGGGGCGTTAGCCCCCATTAATAAACCTAGGGGGGAGAGTTGTAGAGAGGGAGGAACGGCCTCTCAACATTGCCCGTAGGGCAATGCGAAACGACAAGCGAGAGAATACGCTATTCAATCTTGAAATGGGTATCACCTATTGAATTAAACGCAGTGCTTCTTCCAACAAGGTTTTGTTGGTTTGTATCAGCTTGGTGGAAAAGTTCATCAGTGTTTTGGCTTGAGTAAGCGTTTCTACTTGATCTTTTAAAGATACGTTACTCATTTCTACCAAGCCTGAACGCACCTCGCCTGTACCTTCCATGGGTTCGCCACTCAGCTCGGTAGGCACAAACTGTAAATCATCTACTTGAGCCATGGCACCAGGGTTGACGAAGTTCGCCAATGCAATACGGTAGAGGGGGGTGCTTTCCTTGCCATCTTTAGCAATGCCGATAACCGTACCATCGCTACGCACCTTGAACTCCTCGTACTTGCCAAAAAACTTACCGTTAGTGGGGTCTACCCATAGGTTGATATCCGTGGTGGGAATATGACCCGGCCCGCCCTTGGCTTGGTTGGGTAGGTTGGCAACAGGGCTTTTAAAACTATCGCCTGTGTTGAGTACCTTACCACTTTCATCAAGCAGATAGCCTTGCACCTTATCTCCTTTTTCATTGACGAGGAAGCCTTCGCCGTTGAACTTAAAATCGCCTGTGCGGGTGTAACGTAGTTTACCTTCTTTGTTACGAATCACAAACCAGCCGTCGCCTTCAACCATCAAGTTGGTGGGGCCTTTGCCAGGGTGCGATTTACCCTGATCGTTACTGCGGGGCAGATCGTTCATCATCACGCCTTGTAGAAAATCAGTAAACTGTACGGGCTGTTGCCGAAACCCAGGGGTGTAGATGTTGCCTAGGTTGGTGGCCGTGTTATCGTACCAAGCTCGGGCGGCTCGGGCGGTGTTTATGGCCGTAATGAAGGGATCCATCATCATCATCATCATCTGGCTAGGGTACTTTCATCAACTATAGAAGCGATCTTTATCAAGACTAGAGAAGGCTTCGGTTGAGGAACGTTGGTACACGATAGCCCTCCTTTACCTAGAGGAGAGGCACAGGAGGGTTATCGTGTTTATAGAAACCTCTGCAAAAGGGTACGACCTCTGTTCCTTCTCCCTATGGGAGAAGGTTAGGATGAGGGAAACACATGCGATACCTAGGTTGGTGACATCCCTCACCCCAGCCCTCTGCCACATAAATTAAACAGGGAGAGGGGGTAAAGGGGCTTTGGCCCTCGCAATGACGTAGCGAACGCGGAGTGCTAAACCGCCAAGGCGGGAGTCTCTTTACTATCACGATCTCGCACGGCACGTTCGCACAAGCTGGCAATAATGCCTTGGGCAGCCTTCATCAAGGCTTGGGCGGGTTCACTCTCTGGGTTGGAAATCACAATAGGGCTACCCGCATCGGCATCTTGACGCACTTGCGGTAACAGAGGCACTTCCGCCAACAAGGGGAGGTTCAATTCTTGGCTAAAGGCTTGCCCGCCGCCTTCGCCAAAGATATTTTCACGTTCGCCATGGCGATTGATGAAGTAGCTCATGTTTTCCACCACCCCTAAGGTAGGGATATCCGTGGTTTTAAACATCGTTACGGCACGACGGCAATCGGCCAACGAGACATCTTGCGGGGTCGTCACAATCACCCCACCCGCCACAGGTACCAACTGAGCAATCGAAAGCTGGGCATCGCCTGTACCTGGGGGGAGATCAATCAGCAAATAATCCAGTTCGCCCCAAGCAAAATCCGTGAAGAATTGCGAAATGGATTTGTGTAAAATGGGGCCACGCCAAATGAGGGCTTGATCGGGCTTGACTAAAAAGCTGATGGACATCACCTTGACGCCGTGGGCTTCAGGCAGGATGGCCTTGCCTGCTTCGTTCATTTGGTTGATGCTGGCCTGCTTTAAGCCCATCATGATAGGCACGTTAGGGCCGTAAATATCGGCATCTAAAATGCCCACACTGGCCCCGAGTTTCGCCATGGCACAGGCAAGGTTGACAGCGACGGTAGATTTACCCACCCCGCCTTTGCCTGAAGAAATAGCAATAATATTTTTCACCCCAGGGATGCCCTGCTTTTGGGGCAAACGGGGGGTGAGGGTTTTACCCGAAATGTTGATGGTGACTTCCTGAGCATCCGTTAGCTTTAAAACGGCTTCTTTGGCATCGTTCTTAATTTTATCTTTTAAGGGGCAAGCTTTGGTGGTGAGGATAATATCCAGCGAAACGTTGTGGCCATCAATCACGATGTTATCCACCATGCCGAGTTCGGTCAGGCTTTTGTGGAGTTCGGGGTCGTTGACGGTCTTGAGAGCGTCTAAAATAGAGTCACGGGTGAGGGACATCATCAGAGTGGGGCTTTCTATAATCTTTTATTTTTGAAAAGAAACAAACTCGTAAAAAGTGTTATAAACAATGGGGTTTCTAGGGGTAAAGCCCCTAGAACACAACCTCTCCATCCCACGTATTCATGCCTTCAGTGGAATTGTAGAGGGTGCGAAAGCCTGCCTGTTCGGCCAAATAATCGCAGGCGTACACGCTACGCACGCCCCCTTGGCAGAGGCACACGGTGGGGCATGTGGGGTCAAGCGTCCCCGCCCACTGTTGGATCTCTTGCACAGGCAGGCAACGGCTACCCGCTATGTGGCCGAGTGTGTGAAATTCGTTGGAGGTACGCACGTCGATGAGTTGAAGATTGGCCACGGTAGTCATCAGGTGGCGAAGCTCATCGTGGCTTAGGTGCTGGTAGGCGGTCATGGGCAATCCTTTGTTTAGCTCAGGCAAACACGAAACTAGTGTTAGTGTAGCCCAAACATAGCGAAGCCTAAACCCCTATTTATGATTTCTTTAGATAGTAGCTGTATAAAACATTCCCTCCGTACACTGAGGAGATTGCACGAAGGGAAGGCTAAAATAGGGTACTCGCTTAACCTTGGTTACGAATGGAATCTAAAAAATTATCGACATACTCAGTACCTTTCAGTTTACGTAGTTTGTCTAACATCGGGAAGAGAGCGTTGTCTTGTAAATAATCTCGTTTTGCTACCTCTAATTTTTGGGTAACTTGCATCGATTCTATAGATGCGGCTGTATATTTATCTGTTTGGCCGCCTGCTCTTGCTAAAGTCTTCCTCATAGCTTGCTCATAAGTCTGCCTGCCTGAAAGCATACCTTGGTAACCGTCTCCACCCTCTAAAAATTCTGAACCTCGAATGGTCGAGGCTTCTTTTATAATAGCCTTAGATCGCTGAGTGATAGAGTTTTGTAATGACGAGGTTTCGTTAAATAAATGTGCAACGGCTCCTTCTAGCCCACCATAAGTATCCCGCAGTTTCTTTTCCGCCAAGCTACCTGCATATTGCTCAGAAAAATCAAACGTGTCTATAACTGCAGAAGGCTTTACTGTTGTTGCTGACTCTTGCAGAATTTGAGCCCCTGTCTTTAGAGCAGTTTCTACTACTTGAGGAGTTTGTTTTTTTACCGCTGGTCGAAAAAAACTAAGAGCCGTGTTAATGCCAAATACCATGGTTATCTTCCTTACATTGCTAAATTAAACTTGCACGCAGTACACAAATAAGAATCACAAATGACTCTTTTTTATTCTCTAAAAGAATGCACTGTAATCAAGAGCATAAACAAGAAAACTATTTAGTTTTATGCTAGGCAGATTCAAGATAGAGGTAACGGGCAGGTGAGATAAAACAAGCAGAGGCCATTGAAGACTCGGCATGATTAAAATGAGACGCTAATAAGCTAATAAGTAGTGTGCTTGATATAGTAGGCATCAAAAATATTAGAGTGCTATGAAGGGGGTTGGGGAAGAAGAGAGTTATAAAAAGCAAAAAAAAGGAGTCCTGCGACGTTTGGCGGTATTGGCGTTAAATAGATTCGGGTTCTTCGGTTAAACTCGCATACATTAAAAGATCGATGGTACCTAGCACCCAATGGAGGAAACGGTTTGTGGGCTGATGACGTAGCTCTGGTGTTTGGCTATAGTAGTAGTGTAAATAGCCTCGGTTGAGGTAGGGATCGCTATAGCTTGGATCTAGCTCAATGGCTTTGGTATAGTCGTTCATGGCGGTTTTGGGGTCGTCTAAATGTTTGTAGGTGTTACCCCGATTGTTATAAAAACGAGCCTGATAGGGATGGAGTTTAATGGCTTTGGTGTATTCAGCATTGGCTTCTTCTTCACGGCCTAGAGATTGGTAAACCGACCCGATGGCAAACAAAGCTTCTGGGTTTTGTGGGGTCACTTTAAGCTCTTCACGAAACCAGTATAAGGCGTCCTCGTATTGTTCTAGTCTATCGTAAGCCGCCCCCTTGTTGTGGTACACCTTTGCTTTATAGTTAGGTTCTAGGGCGAGTGCCTTATCTAAATCTTCAAGCGATTGTTCGTAATAACCAAGTTCAATTTTTGCACCTCCCCTATCTAAATAAAACCGTGCCTGAGTGGGGTCTTTATCGATGGCTCGTGAAAACTCGTACAAAGCCACAGAAAGTTGATTCTCCTTCCAAGCAAGGATGCCTTGTTGATGAATCATTTCTGCTGTTTCTTCGCTGTTGTTTGCTGTTGTTGCCCAAGCCAAAGGGGTAACAACAGCAAGGAGACACAAAAGTAGGGTAGAGAACCATCGTTGAGGGTGACGCATGAACTTGCTCCGTAAGGATAGATATTCTTGTTAAACGAGTCGGGGGGCGTATAAGCAAAAAAAAGGAGTCCTGCAACGTTTGCTCGTCTGCATTACTCCTGTTGCAATGTCCCCCTGAAAAAACCAGTCTGCTTTGACTGATTTATAAACACTGTTTCGGCCAAGGTTGGCGTTTCTACAGTGATGTTGAAAGTTTTGTTACAAATCGTTGCATGTTGGTGGTAAGGTAGTAGTGTATTGGTAAAAGGCTTAGTGGAGTAGTCTTTTGTTTGTCGTTTTATGTCGTCTTGCAGACGACTTTGAGAGGCTGGGCGTTCGCCCCCACAGTGAGGAGGGACAATCTCAATGCTTATGCAAGATCCTCATTGTGAAAAACCTCTCAAACTCTCCCACCTAGATTTATTAACGGGGGCTAACGCCCCCGTTGCCCCCCGAAAAAGAAACCAGTTCTTACGCTATTCAATGTGAGAATTGGTATAAGCCAAGAACTACAGTTGGTTCGTTATTCAAACTACTATAGAAATACTTTTGTTGTTATGTCTACCCCACCCCCTGCCGTTTCTAATCTCTCCTCTCCACCCTCTCCACCTCTTCCCGAGCAGGTGACACTGGCCATGCGAGTGCAACAGGCACGCCAAGCACGCAACCTCACCCGTGAAGCCTTGGCCGAACTGGTCGATATCCACCTCGAGTTGTTGGAAGAGATTGAAGAAAGCAAACTGACCTTCCTTTCCCACGTGCAACGCTCTCGCCTAGCACGAGCCTTAAAACTGGAAACCGATCAGCTACGGGTATTGGAACGCTGGGTACCGCAACACACCGCCCCCCACGCCGATGATGCCACCTTGGCCGAACACCGTTACGATAACAGCCCCTTTTTAAAACGCTTGCCTATCCATGAGATGCTCCGCCACCCTGAAGGGTTTTGGCCTTGCCCGAGTTGTGGAGCGGCGTTGCAGACGCATAGTTTCATGCGTGAAACCTTAGAGGGCATCCCCCTGCTGGAGGTGAAAATCCGCTGTAGCCAGTGTTTGTTTAGTCACCGTGAAGAAGTTTCTATTTAAGTTAGAATTATAAGGAATGGTATAATCGCCGATGTCCCTTTCGCTTCCCCCCCACACCTATACCCGAGAGACCTTGCCTGCCCTTGAGGCCTTCCCACAGTTTGTACTGCTGACTGGTAAAAACGGCGTGGGTAAAACCACCTTACTTAACCACTGGGCCGAACAACACGATGGCGTTGTTCACGGCATGGCTCCGTTTTTCGATACTGAAAATCGCACTGCCGATGAGCGTGCCTTGGAAGCCGTGATGGATGCCCCCAACGGCTTGGATGAGTTTCACGCCTGTTGGCAAGAAGCCTTCCCCTTGAGCCAGCCGTTTAGCTTTGATGATGAACCCACCGATTACACGATTGGCGAATATCGCTTGGCCTGCCTGTTGGCACGCTTGCTGTATACCCCTGCGGGAACCTTATGGGTGGTGGATGAGATTGAACTGGGGCTGCATCACAGTCACGCCTTCCCTGTATTGGATCATCTGTTTGAACATGCCCACAAACACGGGTGTCGGTTGGTAATAACGACCCACAGCGATGATTGGGTGAAGGCGTGGCTGAACCTGCATCATCGGCAAGAACAGTTGAAGAAAGAAGCCAAAAAGCAAAAAGAACGAGGCAGTAAAAGCAAAATCCTGACCTATCATAGTGGGGTGTTTAATGTGGTTCGTTTGGCCACGGCCCCCAAGTACTTACGCTTGCAACCCTTTTGTATTGAAAGTTTGATGGTGTTACGCCACAACCACAGCGAGTTTAGAGTGTAAAGCAAAGAAAGAAACCCCTCATGCCACAACGTGAAGAACTGTTTGCCTTTCAATCCCCCGTGGTGTACAGCAAACCCTTGGAAAGCCCTTACTACATTTTGGTAGAAGGCAAAGATGATGCCGTGTTTTTAGAGCAGTTTATACCCTACAAACACCGTGAAGAAACCTTGTTTATTGATTTAAACGGTAAAGATAATTTGCCCAAGAAAATTAGCTTGCTACAAACCTTGTGGCAAACCCAACAAACCCGTATTCGGGGGATGGCCTTCTTTTTAGATGCCGATGATCATGGGATGGAATCACGCTTGCAGGCCATGGTGCATCCGTTTTTTGGCAACCCTGCCACCCCCGAGGCGACCTTCCACACCCACCGAGAGGCCGTGACCTTGCAGGCCCCTACCGAGCTAGGCCAATGGACGATAAGCCGTACGGGGCATCGCTTTGGCTGCTACTGCCTGCCCAACAATCACGACGATGGCGAAATGGAAGATTTGCTCCTTCATGCCGCCATGTGTGATGACCGTAAACGCATTGTGGAAGGCTTTATTGAACAGCTAAAAACCGAGCTAGGCATTGAGAAAAAACTCTCTAAACGGATGATTCACGCCCTGTTGCTAACCTCGCCCAATAAGTTTGCTGAAGAGTTGCAGTTTTACGATCGTAGCTTTTGGTCGTTTAAACGGACGGCCTTTAAGCCCTTGCAAAGTTTCCTTGTCGATTTTTATAAATAATACCCATTAAAAGATTGAATAGCGTATTCTGTCGTTTGTCGCTTTGTATTGCCCGTAGGGCAATGCGAAACGAGGAACTTAGAGACCTTGGTTTCTATAACACACTTCACGGCACGCCTAAATGGGCTAATCTTCTAAAAAATGGGCTCCAAGCGAGGCCGGCTCTTGCACGGCAGCCTGTAACAGAGCGAGTACGCCTGTAGATTGCTTAAGCCAACGCAGGGTTTGCACACTAGGGTATTGTTGATGAGAGGCTTCGATGCGGTGCTTTTCAACAGTAAGCTGGTGTAAGGCGTGGGCTAACACCTCACGACGACGAATCATGTTGGCGGCGGTGTGCAGCGTTTGCTTCAAATCATCGGAAGGGGGTAGGGCGATGACAGGCTGAACGGCGATCGATTGCTGAGTGAAGGCCACCGAGAGACCAAGAGAGGGAGTGGAAGCCTGTGCCACCAGTGTATCGGCACACGCCAGCCCCATGATGACACATTCCAGCAGGGAGTTAGAGGCCAAGCGATTGGCTCCGTGTAAGCCCGTGCAGGCGGCTTCGCCTATCACGTAAAAGCCCGCTAAAGCGGTGGCTCCGTTGGGTTGAGTCTCTACCCCCCCCATGTGATAATGAGCAGCAGGGGCGACAGGCAAGGCATCGGTAGGTGGGGTGCATCCGTAACGACTGGCAAACCTCATAATGCTAGGGAAGCGTTGCTCTAGCCACGCACGGGAACGGTGCGACATATCCAACCACACATGCGGAGGGGCAGAGGGGTTGGCCTGTTGTTGTTGGGTAATTTCGGTGTGAATCATACGAGCAACAATATCACGTGGAGCTAGTTCTCCTAAAGGGTGATAGCGTTTGGCAAAGGCCTCGCCATGAGCGTTTTTAAGAATCCCGCCTTCGCCTCGCATGGCTTCGGATACCAAGAAACGAACCTTGCCTTCATGCACAAAAGCCGTGGGATGAAACTGCATAAAGGCAACATCGGCCAAGGAAACACCCACTTGCTGTGCAAAGGCCAAGGCATCGCCCGTGGCAAGAGGGGTGTTGGTGGTTAAAGGATACAGCCCCCCTAGCCCCCCCGTGGCACACACCACGTTCGTCACCCCAAATAAGCTGTAGAGTGTTTCGGTTGCCGAAGGAGACTCCGAGGGGGTGGGGGAAGCAGCCTCCAAGAGTTGTAAGGTAAACCCCGATGTGCCTTCGCTTGGGGGGGCAATGTGAACCACCTCTGTATGGGGAACGTACACACAACGTGGCTGTTGTTGGAGACGTTCTACCAAGGTGGCCATCACTTTCGCCCCTGTTTGATCGCCCCCAGCGTGTAGGATGCGTGGGTAGCGATGCGCCCCTTCCTGCGTTAAGGCTAAGGCTTCGCCCGTGGCGGTGGTATCAAAGGTGACCCCCCACGCCAACAACTGGGCTAACGCTTGGGGGCTTTGAGCAAGCAGTTGCTGTACCACGTTGGGGCGGTTGTGGTTTGCTCCAGCATGGAGGGTATCTTCAATGTGCTGATTAAGGCTATCTTGCGGATGAAAGGGGACAGGCGTTGCCGAGGCGACTGTGGTGTGTGGGGCAAAGGCAATGCCCCCTTGTGCCCATTGGCTGTTACTTTCGCCGAGGCTGCCTTTGGTGAGTAACAACACCGTTTGGCCTTGTTCGCACAAACGCAAGGCCGTGGTTATGCCCGCCAACCCAGAACCAATGACGCACACCCATGCTTGCCCAGACGCTTGTTGGGCTTGGCAAAAGGTAGCGAGTTCGGAAAGTGGGAGGTAGGGCATGGGTGTATCGTTGCTTTACATAGGATGTTTAATGGGTTGGGGCGATTCATGAATCGCCCGTACAAAACTATCTAAACAAAGCTGAACATGAGATCGGCTTCAACGGCTACTTCTCCATTCAGATAGCCCACGGCACGCATTTTAGCAATAGGCCCCTTGAGCTTATCCAGCGTTACTTCCATATCAAAGCGATCGCCAGGAGTGAGCATCTTACGGAAACGCACGCCATCAATACCAGCAAAGACACCCAGCTTATCGGCATATTTGGGGTTTAATCGCACTAAAATACCTGCCAATTGCGCCATGGCCTCGAGTTGTAGGACGCCAGGGAAGATAGGGCGATTGGGGAAATGCCCTTGAAACACTTCCTCGTTGACGGATAAGTTTTTGTAGCCCACAATCCGCTTGCCCAGCTCGACATCGGTCACTCGGTCGACGAGTAAGAAGGGGTAGCGGTGGGGAATGTGCTGTTGAATCTGCTCGATACCCATGGGGAGTTCAATGGCGGGGGCGAGTTCATGCCCTGCGGAATTGAGGGCGAGTTCGGTGGTGGTCATCATCGGGGTGTTTGTTCCTTATAAAGGGGTCTTTTGATATTCAGAAATAATAAAAAAGTGTTCTTATAGAAGACTCTGCGAAAGGTCAGATTGCTCTGTTCCTTCTCCCTTAGGGAGAAGGTTAGGATGAGGGAAGCACAGGCGATACCTAGGTTGGGGGCCTCCCTCACCCCAGCCCTCTCCCTAAGGGAGAGGGGGCAAGAAGTACGACGCTACATAGAATCGGGGGCAGAAACGCCTAGTAAATCGAGTGCTTGAGCCAGTGTCAACTGCAAACTTTGCACCACGGCCAAGCGTGCCAAGGCCTGCTCATCCTCTGCACACAACACCCGACACGCTCCGTAAAACGAATGAAATTGCCCTGCTACATCCAAGGCGTAACGAGCAATAAAGTGAGGCGAACGACACCGCCCAGCATCGGCTACCCGATCGCCAAACCCTAGCAAGAAGAGAATCAACTCTCGTACGGTGGCGTAGGCCTTGGGCTGTTCGGTTTGAAGGGGACGCATCAGCTGGCTAGCCCACTGCTCAGGCGTGAGCTGTTGAACGTAGGCCGCCACCGCTTCGGGGGTAAAGCGAGGGGCTTGGCCTTGAGGGGCATGTTCGGTAGGGGTGCTGGCTTGTGTTGCTTGTCGCATAATGCCTGCACACCGTGCATGGGCGTATTGGGTGTAAAACACAGGGTTTTCATCACTGTTGGAAGCCGCTAAATCCACATCAAACTCAATGGTGCTATCAGCCGAACGGCTAACCAACCAAAACCGAGTGGCATCCACCCCCACTTCATCGATAATATCTTCTAGCGTGAGCATGGTTTTGCGTTTACCCATGCGGGTTTTCGTGCCATCCACAACCAAGTTGACCAACTGCCCTAGCAAGACTTCAAACTGATCAACGGGATGCTTTAAGGCTTGAATGGCTGCCTTCATGCGGGGAATGTAGCCATGGTGGTCGGCTCCCCAAATATCAATGTAGCGGTTAAAGTGTTCGGCACGGCGGTATTTTAAATCGTGGTAGGCAACATCGGCGGTTAGGTAGGTGTAGCTACCATCGGCTTTGACGAGTACGCGATCTTTCTCATCGCCGAGTTCGGACGATTTAAACCACAACGCCCCATCGGCTTCATAGGTGCTACCACTGGCTTTAAGATATTCTAGCCCTTGGGCAACCAAGCCGTGGATATGCAGATCGGTTTCCAGTTGCCACACATCAAAGCGAGTGCGGAAGCGTTCAAGCAACTGCTGTTGCAAGGCGAGCATGGCATCACGAGCGAGGGTTTTAAGCGTTGCGAGTAGGGGATGCGTTGCCTCGTGGGTTTCTAAACGAGTGGCGCCTACCTGTTGAAAGGCCTGTTCAATCGCCTGTTGATGAGTCGATTCGGCAAGGAGTTGCTTGGCGAGGGTAACAACATAGTCGCCAGGGTAATAGGGGAAGGATTCGCCCTCGATGGGGGTGGGCCACGGTGCTAAGCCGAGATCTTCTAAACAACGGAACCACACACTATTGGCTATGTTGGTCATTTGCTGGCCGTAATCGTTGACATAAAACTCAGCACAGACCGTGGCACCGTTGTGTTCTAAAATACGGCGTAGGCTATCGCCCAAGGCAGCCCAACGGCCATGCCCTACGTGCAAGGGGCCAGTGGGGTTGGCAGAGACATATTCCAACAACACTCGTTCATCGGTTAAGCTGGTGTTTTGCCCTGCTAGAACCTTGCCCTGTACGAGGGGCAACAGTTCGGCGAGTAGTAGGCTATCGGCTAAGCGAAGGTTGATGAACCCTGCCACAACGGTGATGCTCACGCCTTCAAAGGCGGGTAAGGCGTTGGCCACGGTTTGAGCAATGACGGGCGGGGCTAAGCGAGCCACTTTAGCCAAAAAACTGACGTTCACGGCATAATCGCCATGATCGGCATGGCGGGGACGTTCGAGTTTAAGATGGGTTTGTACGAAGGTGGAAAAGGCTTGCACCTCCATCTCGGTAGCCACGCCCAACTGAGGTTGTGCCAGTAGTAGCCCTTCATGAAGCCAAGCAAGTAAGCGAGTTTGAAGCATAGGAGACATAGGGAAGTACCTAATCTAAATAAAAAGAAAGAGATAGAAACTTCTTTATTGTAGCGAAGGCATAGCTTAAATGCAAATCGCCCCTTGCGTATCGAGCGGATAGGGTGTGAGTTCCACGCTTTGGTAAGCAGGATATTGGGCTTGTAGGGTCTGCCACGTATCACGAAGGGCAGGCCAAGCCTCGGCAAGATAGACTACCAACAGGGTGGAACCACTCCCGCTAACGGTGACACCTAAACAGCCTTCTACCCCAGCAAGCGTGCGTTGAATCTCGTTGCCTTGCGGAATCAGGGGCAGGCGATAGGGTTCATGCACCACATCGTGCTGGAGTATCTGTTGCAGTAACGTAGCGTTGGCCGTATGCAAGGCATGGGTGAGCAAGGCACTGTTTCGTAAGGCCAACGCCACATCGGCACGGGGATAATCGGTGGGTAAGGCTTGGCGAGCATCTTCGGTTTTGATGGGGGTATCGGGGATAATGACGGCACAATGCCAGCCTTCAGGCCAAGGCAGGGCATAACTTTCGGTAAGGTTGCCAAGTTGCACCCCCCCTAACAACGCAGGAGCCACGTTATCGGGGTGGCCTTCTAAGGCGATGGCGAGCTTCAGTAAATGGGCTTGCGTGCAGGGCGACCCCATCAACGCATTTAGCCCAACCAAGGCTCCCACCACGGCGGTGGCACTGCTACCCAAACCCCGAGCCAACGGTATGTGTGTTTCGCTGGTGACGGCTAAAGGGGGCAGAGGCATGCTTGTATCGCCGTGTACATGGTGCCATAAGGCTTGAGCCGATTCAAAAAAGATGTTGCCTAAGCAGGCTTCCCCTTGTAAGGGGGGGAAGGTGACGGTTGAGTTGGCAGTGGGTGCCAACTGATGCTCGTCTGTGGTGGCCCAAGCCACAGTAAACGTATTATAGCAGGCCAAGGCCAAGCCGATGGAATCAAACCCCACGCCGATATTGGCAGAGGTGGCGGGTACACGTACACGGATAGGAGCGGTAGGGCGAAGCATGGGGGTGGCTCTCCTAGCATAAAACTATAAAAACCCCTCTTGCAGAGTCTTCTATAGATAGTATTTTGAATAATTAACCGAATGTATGTCTTAGCTTTAAAAAAACTGAGTTAAACTGGGGCTATAGGGGCGAAGCCCCTAGACTATCAGCTTTTAGTTGTGGGGGCATTGGGGGCGTTAGCCCCCACTAATAAATAGAGAGTGTTAACTAAAGGTTGTTTACAAACGATGTGAGTCCCCTGCCTTAAGTTGCCCTCTGGGCAACGTAGAGAGGCCGTTCCTCCCTCTCTACAACTCTCCCCCCTAAGTTATTCTAGGGGCTTCGCCCCTAGATACC
>JBJTUB010000120.1:0-4598 GCA_046080465.1 Vampirovibrionales bacterium
GTAAAAAAAAGTGTTGGGTAATACTGGCGTAACGGCTTTCCGTCGTATCAAACAAGGGAGGGAACCCCAGCACAGCACAGCGTAACAAGGTTAAACCCACCAAGCCCCCTAGTAACCAACGTGTAAACCAAGAAGATTCCGTAGTTGCAGTGAGTGTCGCATTGGCAGATGGGTTAAACAATGAGGGTGTGAGTGAAGGCATAAAAACGCTTTTTACAAAATATTAATTTTACACAAAATAGTCTATCTTAAAAAAATCGGCGTTGCAAGTAGGGGTTGTTTGCAAAAAACTTAGTCGAAATGTCTATAGAAACCTCTGCAAAAGGGTTTGTCGAGTGTTCTCAGTCCCTCGTTTCGCATTGCCCTACGGGCAATCTTGAGAGGCCGGGGCGTTCGCCCCCACAGTGAGGAGGGACAATCTCAATTCTTACGCAAGATCCTCATTGTGAAAAACCTCTCAATACGCTCCCCCCTTCATTATTTATAGGGGCTTCGCCCCTATAGACCCGTTTTCCTAAAGGGGTTTACGCAACTAGCTTTCAACCCTTCATTGCACGCCCGAATGGGCTTTTGCAGAGGTTTCTATAGCTGGCGGGTGCCAAGCGGGGACTCTTGCACGAGAGTCCCCCTTGGCGATCCCCCTGCGTGCAAGGGGTTCCCCCTTGACCCCAGTTGAGCCTTCAGAGCTTCGCAATTCAGGCTCAATCCCTTCGGGGTTATATCTTTTTAAGTTTGTAAAGGCTTGTTTCGTTAGTTGTCAGATTTTAAAACGCGTGTATTGTGTTGGGGTGCAGGAGCGAAGCCCCTTCAGTTTACGCCCGAATGCCTTTTTGCAACGCTAGTTCTAGGGAGAGGTAGCCCGCCTCGGTGGCATCGGGGTTGGGGAGGGTGACAAAGCCTAGCGATTCACACAGGGCTTTCATCTTGTAGTTATCTTTCCCCACCACACACCGCAACACCGTTAAGCCTTCGGTTTTGGCAATGGTTATCAGACGTTCCAACAAGGCACGCCCCAAGCCCTGCCCCTGATAGGTATCGGCCACCAACAAACGCAACTGAGCTTGATGCGGGGTATGACGCACACGGCTCAAACGAGCAATCGCCCCAATGGTGTCGGTTGCTTCAGTGGGTTCGGCGACCAAGGCCAACTCCAACTGATAATCGTTAAAGCACACACGGCTCAAGCGTTGGTGGTTCACCCGCTCTTCCAACGAAAGGCTTTCCTCGTAGAGTTTGGCAGCGGTTTCGGTGGAAAGCGAACGATGGAAGTTGGCCACACCTGCTTCATCTTCTGGGCGAATGGGGCGTAAATTGTAGCCTTGCCCTTGCTTGCTTTGCCATGCGGTGCAGTATTCCCGTGGGTAAGGACGAATAGCCGGTTTGTTAGGCCGCTCTTGCGTGGCGGGATTAGCCAACACCACTCGGGCATCCAAGGCAATCAGGCGTTCGGCAGAGGCTAACAGCGGGTTAATCTCAATTTCTGCCAATTCAGGGATTTCCACAATCAACTGGCTAAAGCGTACCAGTAGGGCTTCCAAGGCTTCACGATCTACGGGGCCTTTGCCACGATAGCCTTTGAGAACTTTGGCAATCTTGGTTTCATCAATCAAGTGCTTGGCCAAGGTGGAAGTCAACGGCGGAAGGGCTTGAGCCACATCTTGAAAGACTTCGACCCACTGGCCACCTGCCCCAAACAGCATCACAGGGCCAAACTGATTGTCAGGGGCGGCCCCGATAATCAACTCGGTACCGTCCAAGCGAATCATGGGTTGCACGGTGACGCCTAAAAAATCGGCCGCACTGGCGTGATGATTCACGTTGGCCTCAATGGTGGTAAAGGCTTTTTCAACCGTTTCGGCATTACTCAGGTTGAGTTGAATACCGCCGACATCGGTTTTGTGGGTAATGGTGTGCGAATGGAGCTTGAGTACCACAGGGTAGCCCATGGCGTTGGCCTGAGCCACGGCTTCAGCAGGGGTGTGGGCAAGCTCGGTATGCGTTACAGGAATCCCATAGGCTTCGAGTAGTTTTTTGGATTCATACTCACTCAACAAGAAACGCCCTTCTTGAATGCAGGTGTGAACCAACGCCTTGGCCTTGGCCACATCGGGGGCTTGCAAGGTACTAGGTGCCAAGGTGGGCGTTTGATACAAGGCTTCAATGTTGCGGGCGTGTTGACTCATCAACGCAAAGGCTCGCACGGCTAAATCGGGGTAATGGAAGGTGGGAATGCCTGCTAAATCTAAGATGCGTTCGCCTGCTTCTACATCGCTACCGCCCATCCAACTGGCGAGTAAGGGCTTGTGAATCTCTTTAGCCGCTTCGGCAATGAGTTCCGCGGTGCGAGTTGGGTTGGTCATGGCTTGCGGGGTAAGAATCACCATCACGGCATCGTTGTTGGGGTCTTCAGCCGTCAGTTTAAGAGCTTCCACATAGCGTTCGGGGCTAGCATCGCCCAGTACATCCACAGGGTTGCCGTGGCTCCATTGTGGGGGCAACACGGTATCCAGCTTGGCTTGCACCTCGGGGGAAAGGTCAGCTAGTTCGCCCCCTGCCCGAATCAAGGCATCGTTAGCCAACACACCTGGCCCGCCTGCGTTGGTGACAATGCCTAATCTTGCCCCTTTGGGCAGGGCTTGACGATCCAACACTTCTGCCATGCTAAACAGTTCATCGATGGTATCTACACGCAGTACACCGCACCGCTTAAAGGCAGCATCCAGCACGGCATCGCTCCCCGTCAATGAACCCGTGTGCGAGGCCGCCGCTTGCGAGGCCGCCTCGGTTCTACCTGGCTTGATGACGATAATCGGCTTCACCAACGAGACTTCACGAGCCGCCGAAAGAAACGATTCAGCATCGCCAATGGTTTCCATGTAAATCAAGATGCAGCGAGTGTTGGGGTCATCGCCAAGGTAGTGAATCAAATCGCCCCAATCCACATCCAGCATCGACCCCACAGAAACAAAGGCACTAAAGCCAATGTTGGCCTTCAAGCTCCAATCTAACACGGCGGTACACAAGGCTCCACTTTGGCTAATAAAAGCAATTTTACCCGACCGTGCCACACGGGTGGCAAAGGTAGCGTTAAAGCCGTTGATGGGGTTCATGACACCCAAGCAGTTGGGGCCGACAATGCGAATATTCCCCTTGCGGGCGATGGCTAAAATCTCATGCTCCAAGGCTTCCCCTTCAGGGCCCGATTCTTTAAAGCCTGCAGAAATAATGATGACGGCCTTCACGCCTTTTTCAACGCATTGTTCCATCAGGGCAGGCACACTGGGCGGGGGGGTCACAATCACGGCCACATCCACAGGGGCGTTAATGGCAAACAAATCGCTATAGGCAGGGATACCCAACACACTGGGGCGTTTCGGGTTCACGGGGTACACCGTACCACCAAAGGGGCTGGAAATCAGGTTCCATAATAGGGTACGCCCCACGCTCCCTTCTTTATCGGTAGCACCAATAACGGCCACATGCTTGGGGTTAAATAGCACGCTCAGGGGGTTGGATTGATTCATAAAAATACTGTGGATGGGGTCAAACAGTTGAGCATCGTGGCTGGGGGCGGTTTGAGCGGGATTCAGGGTATGGGTGGGCATCATCATCATAGAAGAGAGCTTTCTTTTTGTAAATAGCGATTAACAAACGGTTTAGCAGTAGATTCAATGAATCTATAGTATTATCAGACATTTAAACAGGGTTGCACAACATCACATAAATAGCATAGCAAAGGCACGCCCGCCTGTGTGTGAGAATTGTCAGTAAACCCATGAATCTCCATCCATCGGGGCAGGTTCGCACAGGTGGCTGTGTTTGGGTGTATATCTTTTGAGAACACTATTATTTATAAATCAAATAAAGCACAAAACTAGCTTGATTAAACTATTATCAGACTTTAGCTTAGTGTCTTTTTGTAAATTATTGTAACAACAGAGATCGTTTTTCATTGCTTTGTTTTTTTGATGTGATAAAAATATACAGAAATTGTTTTTTGTAAATAAACTTCTTGAATTTTTATTTATGTCCTCACTTTTTAAAGTTGTCTCACTCTATTATCAACTAGAGGCTGTTTGTAAATAATCGTTTGATAGATTGAATGTTTTTTGAATTACTTGGTTTTACTACTCTCTTTCATCTTGTTGATATTGCAAACTTAGTCATGTACTCTCCTTATGATTTCTGTGCTGGGGATTTCTTCACTTCGTTCGCCATGACGTAAAGAGATAATAGTTTATTAAACTATTTGCAAATAGCCTCTAGTTTTTTGTATTAAACGGATTTTATCATGTCTCTATCTTCTTCTTCACTTTTATCCAAAATGACTTCGTTTCTAAATGGTATTGCCCATTTAGCACCTGCCCAGCGAAGCAAACGAACCACTCAGTTTTTACAAGAAAATGTATGCGGATCAAAGACTATTAAAACAGATGTCTACCCTCTGTTTTCTGATAATTTACTGAACAGAGTAGATACTTATAGTATTTTAAATAATTTACGACTCTTTTCCAAAGATGTGTTGAATGGCTTCGTAGAAGGCTAGCCCTAAACGTATTCCATTGGTTACAACCCGCTTGAGCACCGCCCACCACCCC
>JBJTUB010000121.1:0-2451 GCA_046080465.1 Vampirovibrionales bacterium
TGCCAACGTTGTACATCTTTAACAAATCCAGCTTTTGATTTTTCGCTACTTCCACATTTAGGGCAGTTCATATAGCACACACTTCTCTTTCTAAACAAAAGAAAAGTATACCATCTAATTAGTTAAATGTCTCAAATAAACCTAGGGGGGAGAGTTGTAGAGAGGTTTTTCACAATGAGGATCTTGCGTAAGAATTGAGATGGCTCCTCCTCACTGTGGGGGCGAACGCCTCGGCCTCTCTACGTTGCCCGTAGGGCAATGCGAAACGAGGGACTAAGAACACTCGACAAACCCTTTTACAAATCTTTTTATAGTTTAACACAAAGTCTGCTCCTCAAGACTATTACTTTTTTATTGATGCCCACTACACCACTTACAGGAGATTTTAGATTAAAGAAGACGGAAGCAAGAAGAGCCTGTGTCATGCTAAACATAGTTTATGTGAGGTTATTTTTTGTTTTTGATACCAAAGAAGTAATGGAATGGGTAAACATGCGTCGTTCTGATTTTTTCTCGTCTTTTATTAGGCAACACGTTGTTCGTTTATCGGTGGCGTTTGGGCTATGTGCCTTAGGTACGGGGGCGGCTTATGCCATGCAACACCCCGCTATGAGCAGCGTGAATACCTTAGAGGCCATTGGCAATGCCACCCCCACGGCGGCCATGGCCTTGGTAGGGGTACAGCAAAGTAGCGTGTTGCCTCATCAACCTAACACCACGGTGGAAGCACTCGCCTTGGCGACAGCTCCTGCCCGAACAGGTAGTGATAGTAAAGGCATTTCTAGCCAAAGTAAGGCCGATGCCTTGCTTCGCTTGAGCCAAACACTCCGCCAACTGCAAGCCGAAATTACCGAACTCGAGGCCGATGCCGAAACCAACGCCGAAACCATTGAAGCCCTCAAGGCCAGTAAACAGGTGATTGAAGCCAAGATTTTAAGCCACAGTAAACAGCTGGATGTACTGGGTGATAAAATTGAACAACAAGATAAACGC
This sequence comes from Vampirovibrionales bacterium, assembly GCA_046080465.1. Lineage (GTDB taxonomy): Bacteria > Cyanobacteriota > Vampirovibrionia > Vampirovibrionales > JAJTHC01 > JBJTUB01. The sequence goes on from JBJTUB010000121.1 coordinate 994, forward strand.
CTTACCGCCTTAGAGCAAGTACAAATTCACGGCGATTTAAGCGTGGGGTCGATTGCGGATATGTCTCGTGGGAGCCGTGGCGATAAAACAGGCATTAACGATGCGATCAGCACGGTGGGGCGGTTACGCTTAACCATTGATGCACCCGTGCTTCAGCCTTCGGAAGATTCAAAACTAGGCGTGGGGGCGGTATCGGCTCGTATTATTGGTGCTTACGGGCGGTATGGCCCTATTGGTAACGCCAGTGGGGGACAAACAGGCTCTGCCTATGGTAGCAACTACGGCTACAATGCTTACAGCCGTATTGGGGCAGATATTTCTGCGTTTAACGAAGGCTTCGGTACAGGGGCCACAGGCACACTCAACAAGCAAACAGGCGATACCAGCTACACACGGCCGAACTTGTTTATTGAAGCAGCCTTTTATAAGCAAAACTTTAAAGCGGGGATTCCCCTGTTGACTGCCCTGCCTACCAAAACCCACTTAGCGGATAAAGAGGGCTTTAACACCAGTGCCGATTTAATGGCGGGCTTGGTACGTTGGTGGGATGTGTTTGATGTATCCCCTTATCGTGGCGATGAAATGAGTCAATTTCAGAATATTGCCTTTGCCAACACCCCCGGTATTGTGGTGAACTACGCTCAGCCCATGATTACCTATCAACTGCATCAAGGCTTGGGCAAACACCTAACCGCCGATGTGACAGGCGGTATTGGTAGCATGGATGTAGGCGATGCCATGAACGGCTTTAACGCCACGTATGAAGGGAAGCTGAGTTACCTGCCTGCGTTTCTGCCTAGCCGTTATCAAAAACCGGGTAGCGTGTATGTGGGGGGCTACAGTGTTACCATGTCTGGCAACCGAAACCTAACCCAAGTTGTGGGGGCGAACTACAAAAACCGTGCGGGCAATGCCTTAGATTTAACGGGTCAGCAATCGGTACAAGCCCTATACGCAGGCTGGAACCAAGAATGGTGGCGTGGCATTGGTACTAGCGTAGGCGTGTTGATGAATAACGATAGCCCCAGTGTCGCCGTACTCACCAGCCAACAACCTGGCCCAGCGGGGGTAGGTATCGGTGCCAAACGTGCCATGAACGCCGTAGTACAAGTGCCGACCACCGCTTTAGGCTGGCACAAACGCACCAAAGATACCTTTGGCGTGGGGATGGCTTTAGTCGATATTTACGATAATTCTGCCGATACCAGTGTGGAGCGGGTGGGCGAGGTGTACTACAACCTACGCTTAACCGATGCCTTTTCCATCATCCCGAGTGCTCAGGTGATTGTCAACCCAGCAGGGGCGAACAAGCACACGCCTATTACAGTACTGGGGTGTCGTATGTCCTATAAGTTCTAGGAGCGGTTGCAAAATGAACTCACCTATTTAGTTTTGATGATACCTACCATCGTTTAAATTTGTTAATTTTTCATGTCTGATTCAAGGAGTTTTACATTG
>JBJTUB010000122.1:0-8483 GCA_046080465.1 Vampirovibrionales bacterium
ATTTTGAGGGAGGATACTTAAAATACGATCCCATTTACTTGCATTCTGCATAAACTCTAGCCTTATTACTGAACAGGAAACACAGCTAGAGCTTACCACAAATACTATCTTAGCACATATGGGGCTAACGCCCCCATTGCCCCCCGAAAAAGAAACCAGTTCTTACGCTATTCAATGTGAGAATTGGTATAAACACATAAAAAACACCCCCACAAAAGCTTGTGAGGGTGTGAGGTAAAGCAGAGGCAATACAAGGAAAACCGCTTATTTACGGATTTCCAAAGCATCGATTAAGGTTTTGTACTCTTGAGCGGTGTGCTTTTTGCGGTAGTAACGCAACAAGCTACGACGCTGACCAACCAACATCAACAAACCACGACGGCTAGAGAAATCTTTAGGGTTGGTTTTGCAATGCTCGGTTAAGTGTTTAATACGGGCAGTAAGCAAGGCAATTTGAACGGGGGTAGAACCTGTATCGGCTTCATTGATTTGAAACTGTTTTACAGCTTCGACTTTAGTAGAAGTCATCATCGTATAAGCATCCTTATCATTAAGTTTAAACACCGTATTAAAAAGCAAACCCTCAAAGGTTCACCCACTCGTATTCTGCAAGAAAGAAAGAAGGTTCCGTCTAGGGCAGTTTCTTCAAGCCATCAGACCGTTTTAATAGGCTATTTTTTAGTATAACTTAAACACACCGAAAACACAAGCACTTGTGCCATGGCCATGGTGGTTGTATGGCTGAGGCTTAACTGCACCTGATACCGCTGTGCAAGAGCAGCAGGGTGCAACTGCAACCAAGGTTCGCCGTGCGTGCCATGCCGAACTTCGGCACTGTGCCAACTAAGCCCTGTTTCTCCAAACGCACTCAAGGCCTTGTAAACTGCCTCTTTCGCACAAAAGCGTGCGGCTAAACGCTGGGCAATGTGTGTTTTTCGTAAGGCGGAAAAACAATACTTTTGCTCGTGGGGGGTGTAGATACGTTGAATAAAGCGGTGTTGCGGAGTTGAAGCGTATGCCAAAAAGCGTTCCACTTGCTCGATATCACACCCAAGTGTAGGCATCGATGCTGTGGCATGAGCAAGGGGGTTCAACGGTAACACTCTACGCCGTCTCCCAACCGACCGTTGCCCAAAAGCGACCGTTCCCTTCAGGGCGAACCAGCCCTTTTTTCACCAAATAATCCAACCGAGCAGCAATATCCGATAACGGAAACAGTTCATCAAAGGGCTGTTTTGTGCGGGGCGATTGTACGTTTTGTTCCACCAAAAAGCCTCGTACTTGCGTGGTACTGGCCACGCCCCCTGCAAACACAATCGCCCGAAACATCTCATAGTTAATGGATTGCTTCCGCTTCAACACGGTATCGGCCTGAGCCAAGGCCACATCTGGATAAAACAAACCGTCAGGCTTGCGGAAGCCGCCACCCTTGCCATCCAGCAGCTTAACAATGGCGGCAATGTTGTTGGCTCCCATGGGCAGAGGGTCATCAAACACCTTCTTTTCTTGAGCCTTGATGAGGGTTTCCAAGCTGTGTTGTAGTGCCTGCAAGGTTTGGTGTCGCTGACGCAAGGCCGTCAATCGTTGCACCAGTGCATCTAAAGCGGTAATGCCCTCGTGCAGTTGGGCTAGCTCGGTGACGGTTTCTTGGTGTAGGCGTTGCAAGGCTTGGGGGCTGGCCAACGATTCTGCCAACACGGCCTCGGTGGGGTGTTGTTCTAGCCAAGGCAACAAGGCCGTTGGCAAGGCTTCCACGTCTGATCCCATTAACTGTTCCATCCGTTTGCACTGGCTCCTGTTTTTTTAAAGAGTCCTAGATGGGTGGGTTGAAATTGCTTCAATTCCTGCTGTAGGCGTTGATTCTCTTGCCGAAGCTGTTGGTTTTCTTCCAAAAGCTGATGCAGGTGCTTGGCCAACAATAAACGGTTGTCTTCACGCTCACGCACATGAAACGCTTGCTTTAAAAACAGATCACTGCTTAAACGTTCGCCTAGTTGATTGGTCACGAGTTCGGCTAACAAGGTAATAAACTCTAAATCGTTGCCTTTAAACGTACTGCTGAGCGGTGTGGGAACCGTAAGCCATGGCACCTGAGAGGCTTCGGTTGCTGAGCGTTCTTTCTCAATAAAGGGAGCCACCTCTCGCAGAGCCTCGCGCAGTTGGCGTTGCTCCTCGGTAGGCAATTGGCTTAAGGTGGGGTGAACATCTAACAAGGCTTGTGCGTGTTGACGCTGGGGAGCTTCTTCTTCTAACTGCTGGGTGGCCAGTTTTAGTTTTTCAAGCGGGCTGTGCTTTACTTGCACCATTTTTAGCAGGGCTTCCGCTTCACTGTTGGAAAGGGAGACATCCAGCCCTGTGGTGTTTGGTACAGAAGAAGTCGCTGTTTGTTGTTGAGACACAGAACGTGGGCTTTCTACAGTGGGCTTGCTACACATGATACACATGAGCAGAGAGAGAGAGACTCAAACCATCAGGAGATCCAGCCTCTTGTTACATCCTTTCAAGTATAACAAGACTGAGTGAAAGTTGGCAACAGCTTTTTTTACAACAACAGCAGGGCAAAAGCATGAACAGAGTGTGATTCTTTGGCCTTCAGAGCTACGCAATTCAGGCCAAAGTGGGGTCAAGGGGCAACGCCCCTTGCACGCAGGGGGATCGCCAAGCGGGGACTCTCGTGCAAGAGTCCCCGCTTGGCACCCGCCAGCTAAAATCGAAATTACTAAAAAAACTCGAACGGGTGGGTTAAAACCCTCACTATCTAAGCGTTCAACCAGTGTGGCACACGATCGTTCTGAACCAAGTATTCCAAGCTTTCACGCTCTAGCAATAGGGCGTGTTGACCATTTTCTACCAACACCATGGCAGGGCGGCCTATGCGATTGTAGTTAGAAGACATGGTGTAGTTGTACGCCCCCGTGCCGAACACCAGTAACACATCGTTGGGCTGAATGTTAGGGGCGTTAAAATTACGCAACACCACATCGCCACTTTCGCAGTATTTACCCACAATACGCACGGGGTCGCCTGTCAGGGGTTCGCCGAGTTTGTTGGCTACCACGGCACTGTATTCGGCTTGGTACAGGGCAGGGCGAATGTTATCTCCCATACCACCATCCACGCTTAAAAAGGGCTGAGCCCCTTCTACATCTTTACGGCCACCCACGGTGTACAGCGTCACGCCCGCCCGTGCCACCATGCTACGGCCAGGTTCCACAATTAGGCGGGGTAAAGGCATATCCAGCTTTTGAGCGTACGTGGTTAGGTGCTTGCCCATCAATTCCATCAAGGTATCAATCTCTTGCGGATCATCGGCGTGTGTGTAGGCAATGCCCAAGCCCCCGCCTAAATCCAAATCTTCAAACGTAATACCGTACTGTTTACGCACATTGTAGGCCACATTTAAGTACATTTCCACCAAATCGGTGTACACCTTGAGTTCAAAAATCTGAGACCCAATATGGCCATGAATCCCTTTCAGCTCGATGCAATCGGCGTACTCGTTCACGATGATATCAATCACCTTAGATAGGTGTGCCAAGGGAACGCCAAACTTAGAATCGTTCTGGCCTGTACGAATGTATTCGTGGGTATGACACTCAATCCCTGGGGCGACCCGAACCAAAATGGCCACCTTGGTTTGCAATTCACGAGCCACAGTCGCCAAGCGGTGTAGTTCATCCACGTTATCCACAATAATACGGTTTACCTTGTACTGCAAGGCCATGCGTAGTTCAGCAACAGATTTATTGTTGCCGTTAAACACAATACGTTCGGCAGGGAAGTTGACCTGTTGGGCGGTGTACAGCTCGCCAGCCGAAACGACATCTAAGCCGACGCCCTCTTCTTTAAACAACGTGGCCAAGCCCATGTTCAAGTTGGCCTTACAGGCAAAGGCCACCAACACCTCGCCTGCATAGTGCTTTTTAAGGGTGTGTACGTAGCTACGGGCAGCGGTACGAATGGTTTTTGCATCCATCACATACAGGGGCGTGCCGTAGGTATCTATCAATTCTTGCAGAGCCACACCGCCTAGTTCAATGGTGTGGTTGGCCGTTACGTGATACCCTAAGGGGGCTATCAGCGTTTGCTCGAACGTGGGGGCTGCGGAAGGGGAGGCAAGGGAAGAAGATGTGGTTTGGGAAGTCATACAAGATAAAACCTCTGAATTTTAAAACGAAAGCTATAACAAAGTCCCTTTATTTCACTACAAACAGAGACCCTCGTCAAATACTCGTCAAATACTCGTCAAATAAGGGATGTTTGCAGATAGTTTTAACACTTAACACTTTTTTGCTTTTGCGGTACAATGCTAAACAGCTTAATGTTTTACTTTTTATTAAAGTACCTACTGTACAAAAGGACTCAACATAATCGTGACAACAACACCTACTCGCAAGCAGAGCAACGGCCTTTCATGGCGATGGATTGGCGTATTACTCACGGCCATGGTGGCCTGCATTCTTTCCGTCTTTGGGGTGGGCTGGCTGTGGCTTACCAAAGATTTACCCAGCGTGAAGGAGCTGGTTCATCAGCGTCAGCAAAGCATTATGAATGGCCAGCAAAGCACGCAGGTGTATGCCCGAGACAAGAAAACCGTCATTTTGCACAATGGTCGTTTTGTGGTGGAACCCGTCAAGCTTGAAGCCGTCGCCCCTGTGTTTGTGCAGGCCTTAGTGGCCACCGAAGATCGCCGTTTTTACATGCACAAGGGGGTCGATCCACTTTCTATTTTTCGTGCGTTGCTAAGCAATGTGCGTGGCCATGGTGTTAAAGAAGGTGGCTCTACGCTAACCCAACAGCTGACCCGAGCCTTGTTTTTAAGCAATGAACGATCGTTGCAACGCAAGCTTAAAGAAATTATTTTAGCCTACCAAATAGAGCAAGCCCTAAGCAAGCAAGAGATTTTAGAGCTTTACATGAACCATGTGTACTTTGGCCAAGGGGCCTATGGTATCTCTGCGGCGGCGAATGTGTTTTTTAGCAAAGAGGCTAAATCCCTCACCGTAACAGAAGCTGCTTTACTGGCGGGTCTGCCACAGGCCCCCAGTAATTACAACCCCTTGGTAAACCCCGAGCTGGCCAAGGCTCGCCGTAACGAGGTGTTGCAAAACCTAGCCGAAGTGGCGACACTCACCCGTGATGAGGCTCGCACGCTTTCTGAAAAAAAGCTAGGGCTGAAGCCCAATTTAGATCGCCTTTCGTTGCAAAATAAATCGCCCTACTTTAATGCGGCGGTACAGCAACAAGTGATGGACTTGTTCGGCCTTAACGAGCAAGAGTTTTGGCAAAGTAACTTTAAAATCTATACCACGCTGGATGTCGCCAGTGCCAAGGCGGCCCACCGTGCGATTCAAACCCATGCTGCTAAAAACAAACGTACGGGGTTAAAACAACAGGCCATGCTGTTGGCCATGAATCGTGAAACAGGGGCAATTTTGGCCTACGAAAGCGGTAAGGATTTTAATGAAAGCCAGTTTGACCGCATTAAGCAATCGCCCCGTTCTCCTGGCTCTACCTTTAAAATCTTTACTTATACCGAGGCACTGCGTCAGGGGTATTCGCCCTACCAAGTAGTGGTTGATGAACCTGTACAACTGGGAAGTTGGAGACCTGAAAACTACGATAAAAAGCACTACGGTGCCATGACGTTGCAAGAGGCCTTTAATCGCTCGAACAACATTGTCGCCGTCAAGTTGATGGAAGCCGTCGGGGCTCAATCGGTGGTGGATTTAGCCCACAAGCTAGGAATCAACTCTCCGCTAGAAGCAAACTTAACGACAACCTTGGGCGGATCAAGTGTCTTGATGCAGGAAATGGTGCAAGCCGTGGGGGCGATTGCGAATCACGGCCAACGAGTCACGCCCTATATGGTGGATAAGATTGTGGATGCTGAGGGACATGTGATTTTTAAGCACACCCCCGAGGTGATTCCTGTACTAGAGGCTCCTGTGGCCGATGCGGCCGTTCGTTTAATGCAAGGGGTTGTTCAGAGTGGCACAGGACGTGCTGCCAACTACGGCGAACTTGTGGCTGGTAAAACAGGTACTAGCGATGGTTTTCGTGATGCGTGGTTTATGGGTTTTAACCCCACCATTGTGGCGGGCGTGTGGGTTGGTAACGACGACAACACCCCCATGAATCAGAGTATTTCAGGCGGTGGGATGCCAACGCAAATTTGGCACGATTTTATGATGGTGGCCTCCAAAAGCTTGCCCGTTAAAGGGTTTACCTCGACCCCCATGGCAGCGAAATCGCCCCCTCCTTCTAGCTTGGGCGATACTACCCAAGGAACCGATGAAGAGACACCCATCGAGTCTCCAAGCGGTTCAGAGACTCCCGGTGAGTCCCCTCGTGATGCTAATGGTGTTCCGATTTTACAAGAGCCACCCCCGCCGCCCCCACGACGCGTCGATGCGTGGAGTGTGGATGGCAACACCGCTCCGCCTGCTCCTTCCTCACCCACGGCGGAAACACGGCTTCTCCAAGCGTTAAATCGAGCCAAAGAGCGGGTCGCCTCGGAGTTTTCCAACGGTCCCAGCCCTGCCCCAGGCAATACCGCCCCGCCTGCTCCTTCCTCACCCACGGCGGGAACACGGCTTCGCCAAGCGTTAAATCGAGCCAAAGAGCGGGTCGCCTCGGAGTTTTCCAACGGTCCCAGTCCTGCCCCAGGCAATACCGCCCCTTTGCCTGAAGAAAATGAAGAATAGAGAGTACCCGTGCGATATGCCTACTCAGCTTTGCTTTGATGCCCTTGAAAAACGCTTTGGCGATGTATTGGTATTGTCCCCGATGAACTTAACCATTGAAGGGGGCGAGTTTATTGTGTTGGTGGGGCCTAGCGGTTGTGGTAAATCAACGCTGCTTCGTTTGATTTCTGGTTTAGAAACGCCCACGGCTGGCCGTATTTTGATGGATGGCGTGGATGTCGCTCAACTGCCCCCAAAAGATCGTAACATTGCGATGGTCTTTCAAAACTACGCACTGTATCCGCATATGAGTGTGACCGACAATTTGGCGTTTGGCCTAAAAATGCGAGGGGTTCCCAAGCTAGAACGTGAGCAAGCCGTGGCCAACGTGGCTGAAACGCTCCAGCTTACGCCCCTGTTAAAGCGTAAGCCGAAGGAATTGTCTGGGGGGCAACGTCAACGAGTGGCCTTGGGGCGAGCCATGGTGCGTCAGCCTAAGTTGTTTTTAATGGATGAACCCCTCTCAAACCTCGATGCTCAACTGCGTCAGCACATGCGGTTTGAATTGGCTCAATTGCATCAACAGCTCAACACCACAACGCTGTACGTCACGCACGATCAGGTAGAAGCCCTGACCTTGGCCGATAGAATGGTGGTACTGCATCAAGGCGTATTGCAACAAGTGGATACACCGACGGTTATTTACAATCAGCCTGCTAATTTGTTTGTGGCTAACTTTATTGGGCAGATGAACACCCTACCTGCCGTGTCTGTGTTTCCTCAGCTAGCAGAAGCCGAAGGGTACACGGTGGGCTTCCGTCCTGAAGCGTGCCTGCCCCAAACAACCCATGAACCCCCACCCGCAGAGGCCTTGGTACTGCATGGCACAGTGGAACGTTGCGAGTTACACGGGCATCAGCAAGTGGGTTTTGTTCGCTTGGGGTGTGGTACCGTCCTGCGGTGTGAGGTTTCGGCAAGTTTGGCGTGGCAAGCGGATCAAGCCGCGAGTGTGAGCATTCAGCATTCGGCTTTGCACTGGTTTAACACGGCCAGCACGCAACGCTGCCTCTCCTTAATTTAGCCCTAGAAAGCCTGAGTTCTATGCCTTTACAAAAAATTAAGTTTAATAACGTCGGTCCTCTACAAGCTCTTGAGTGGGATAACCTTGAAGGGTTAAACGTGATTCTTGGCAACAATGCTTCAGGTAAAACATTCTTATTAAAAACGCTCTTTGCCTCGCTTAAAGCCTTGGAAGATGCTCAAGGTAAAGAACAACGTTCGCTTAAACAATTAATTGAACATCGACTACAGTGGACGTTTCAACTCCCCCTGAAAGAAAATAAAAAAGAGACCGCAGTACAGTTTAAAGAGCTGATTACTTACAAACAAGAGTCACTCTCTGTAGCCTTAACTAACGAAAATCAAGAAACCGTTGATTATCGTTTAACCCCACAAGGCGTAGAGCAAATGCACGATCGCTGGAAAAACAAACAACCCAGTCGGTGTATTTTTCTTCCCGCCAAGGAGGTTCTGTTCTTAGCCCCTTTCGTACAACAGCAAAAACTGGCTAAAGAATACAGTTTGGATGATACTTATCATGAACTGATTAAAGCGATTCAGATTCTTCCCCCCGTAGGGAGTAATAACACGGTATTTAGAGCCTATCCGAAAAAGCTAGAGGAGTCGTTCTAATAAAATAATACAGCTGGCTAGGCATAAAAATCCAAAATAAAACTCAGCTTTCTTTTCCCATCGAATGAGCAGACGGCGACAACGATTAAACCAACGATGAGTTCG
>JBJTUB010000123.1:0-1991 GCA_046080465.1 Vampirovibrionales bacterium
CAGATTTGGAGCGATTTACGTCATTGGATTGCAAGATTTAAACGGCGAGGTAAGGTTGTCTCTCGTTCACTGAAGGATATGGAGCAAGCGATTGCGTTTCATTTTCACAGAGTCAATACTAAAGCTATTTAGTTAATACTATCGAGTATTTATAGGGGCTTCGCCCCTATAGACCCGTTTTGTCAAAGAGGTTTACGCAACCAGCTTTCAACGCTTCATTGCACGCCCGAATGGGCTTTGCAGAGATTTCTATAGTGATTCAACGCTACCCACCCTCTCGTAGGGAGACGTTTTCGCTTAACTCGCTGTAGGCGTTGAAGACGCTTGTATCAAGGCCTCCAGTTGTTGCAAGGTGGCCTTCAACGGCGAAACCTCATCCACGGATTGCTGTAAAAAGGCATCAAGCAAGGGTTTGAGTGTCACGGCTTTATCGAGCGTGGGGTTTTGCCCTGGGGTGTAGGCACCAATGCTCAGCAGATCCTCGTTTTGCGTATAGGTGGCCAAGGCGTTACGAGCCTCGCTGGCGGTGGCTTTATGAGTTGGGCTGGCCAAGGTGAGAAACAACCGACTCACCGAGGCTCCTACATCAATCGCAGGAAAATGGTTACGTTGTGCTAACTTGCGGCTCAGTACAATGTGACCATCCAGCAACCCCCGCACCAAATCGGCGATGGGTTCGTTCATGTCATCGCCATCCACCAACACGGTGTAAATACCTGTAATAGACCCCTGCTCATCCATGCCCGCACGCTCCAACAGGCGGGGCATAAAGGCAAACACACTCGGCGGATATCCTCGTGTTGCAGGGGGTTCACCGCCAGCTAAACCCACTTCACGCAAGGCCATGGCCACCCGAGTCAAGGAATCCATCATTAAGAGTACCCGTTTGCCTTGGCTTCTAAAATGTTCAGCGATGGTGGTGGCCACCAAGCCTGCTTTAATTTTAGCGAGGGCAGGTTGTTCGGCAGTAGCCACCACCACAATACTGCGGCGTTGGCCTTCTTCGCCTAGGGCTTCCTCTAAAAACTCTTTCACCTCACGCCCCCGCTCACCAATAAGGGCAATCACGCTTAAATCCGCATCGGCATTACGAGCCAGCATCCCCAATAGGGTTGATTTCCCCACGCCAGAGCCTGCAAACACCCCCACCCGTTGACCTTCGCCCATGGTTAAAAAGGCATCCATGGCTCGTACCCCCAAGGGTAAGATGGTGCCAATACTTTGGCGTTGCAAGGGGTTTGGAGGCAGTGCCATGACAGGGCGTTGTTTTGCACTGCGAATCGGGTATTTTTCATCCAAAGGTTGCCCTAACCCATTAAGGACTCGCCCCACCAAGGCATCGCAGACGGGGACTTGAAACGGTTCGCCTGTGTTCCATGCCCGAGCGTTTGGAGAAATACCCACCATTTCCTCCAACGGCATGAGGGTGAGTCGACCTTCTTTAAAGCCAATCACTTCACACATCAGGGGGGTGCGTTGTGGCCCCGTGGGGGTGTAAATATCTTGCTCAACGTAGCACACATCGCCCAATCGCCCCGTAAGGCCGGTGACTTCAATGGATAACCCAACCACACGCTCTACTCGGCCAATGGGGGTGTAACCTTCTTTGATCTTGAGCTGTTCCAAGGCGTGCTTTAGCTTAGGCGATAGGGGCAGGCCGGATGGGCAAGGGGGTAACGAATCGGAGGAGGGGGGCATAGGACGAGTTTACCTAACTGCTAGATGAAGGTTCCTCTAAAAGACTCTGCAAAAGCCCATTCGGGCGTGTAACGAAGCATTGAAAGCTGCTTGCGTAAATCTCTTTGAGAAAACGAGAGACTTAGAACTCTCGACAAACCCTTTTGCAGAGGCTTTTATAGAGGGCAAAGGGGCTAAAATGAAATATCTCGCATCATATCCTTCAGGGTGATAAGGGTACTCTCCATCGTAACAGGATCATCAATCCGTTGACGCAAAAACTTGTTAATCTCAGGAATCATTTGAATGGCCAA
>JBJTUB010000124.1:0-6087 GCA_046080465.1 Vampirovibrionales bacterium
TGTGTTTGTGGTTAAATAAAGAGTGTTCCCGTTATGTATGTAGACGATCCTCCGAAACATGACTCTTTTTCAGCATCTCGATACGATCCAAGATCCTCGTTGTAAACGAGGCATTCGCCACCCTCTTCCTGTCTTACTCAAGGCGATTCTATTAGGTTTTTTGGTGGGGCAGACCACCATTGAAAACATTGGCAGATTCAAGATAGAAGTGACGCAGGAGAGTGGGGTCAGTCGATGAGATGCTGTACCTCATAGGGGGTGTGAAAATCGAGGCACGCTTAACAACTGGGTTAGCCCCAGTGGGTTATCGCTGGGGCGAATAATTTGTTTGCCCACCGAGACGGTTTCTTGCAACTTGTTTAAGCGAGATTGATTTTTTGGAGCCAATTAATCGATTGATTCACCAAGTAGCTGGTGGCAATGCGTCCGATGCCCATCATTCTTGACTTTCTCTCTTTGTTTTCTTCTCTCTTTAAATAACTATAAAAGACTCTGCAAAAAGGTTTATCGAGGGTTCTCAGTCCCTCGTTTTGTGTCGTCTTTCAGACGACTTTGAGAGGCCAGGGCATTCGTCCCCACAATGAGGAGGGAGAATCCCAATTCTTACGCAAGATCCTCATTGTGAAAAACCTCTCTACAACGCTCCCTCCTAGAGTATTTATAGGGGCTTCGCCCCTATAAACCCCATTGATATATGAGTCAAATCAAGTTTTTGGTTGAGTTTCATAAGCGGTATCTATAGTTACAGTAATTTATTTGCAAACAGCCCCTACTCAAGTTTATGGGCATTGACTCCATCCAACAACGCACCATGGCCGAAGTAAAACCGTGGGTAATGCAGTGGTTGCCTTTGGTGCTGGATAATTTTTACGCTAACTTACAACAGTATCCCCACCTTGTGAATCTTATTCCCAGCGGCGTGAGTATCGATAGGCTAAAGCAGGCTCAAACGGCACATTGGGCAGAATTATTTAGTGGCACGTTAGGGCAAGTTTACGCCGAAAGAGTCAACAACGTAGGCATGGCACATGTACGCATTGGCCTAGATATCAACTGGTTTACAGGCTCTTACGATGTAATTCTATCTCAATTGACGCACTGCTTGAATAACGAAAAAGCAATCAAGGGCCATGACAAACATCGCTACCTAGAAGCTATTCGTAAAGGCGTTATGTTAGATATGAGTAGCATTGTAAAAAGTTTTAATAGCTTGACACAAGGGCAAGCTAAGCAAGAGTTGCTGAACGAAGTGAACCAATTACCAAAAGAGGCGTTGCAGATTCAACAAACGGTGGAAAGTACCTTGCATAGCATGAACACTGTTGCCGCAGCGGTGGAAGAATTAACCGCCACCCTAAACGAGGTGAGCCAAAGTGCAGCCAACTCTGCATCGGCCTCCAGTAAAGCCAACAGCATGGTGCAGGATAGTCAGCGTTTTGTGGATCAGCTAAAACAAGCCGCTGGGGATATTACCTCTGTTGTAGAGATGATTCACACCATTAGCAATCAAACCAAGCTGCTGGCCTTAAATGCCACCATTGAAGCGGCACGGGCAGGCGAGATGGGCAAAGGCTTCAATGTGGTTGCCAACGAGGTCAAAAGCCTCAGCGAGCAAACCTCTCGTTCTACCGTGCAAATACGCCACCAAGTAGAGCATGTGAATCAATGTATCCAAGGTGTCGCCACGGTTTTGAGTGACATTAACAATTTAGTAGGTAGTTTGAATCACTATAACGAATCGGTGGCCTGTGCCGTAGAAGAGCAACATGCGGCCACAAGCGAAATTAGCAACAGTTTAGGCTTGGTTGTACGAGCCACCCGAGACATGGAGGGAACCGTGGAGCATTTAAACGACAGTGCCAATCGCCTAGTTCATTGGGTGGAGACGCACTAGGTGTAGAAATGCATTAGGTGTGGAAACGGGTAAAGCGTTGCAGTAAGCGAGCCGCCTTTTCTGAAGCATCGGCATCATTCACCGCCCCCCGCACCCACTGCCGAGCAATCGTACCAATACCCACCCCTGCCACTTGGCCCGCTAACCGTTGCTCTTGTAGTAACTGCGGGGTGTGTTGGTTGATGCCACCCGAAAGTGTGACCGAAAGAGTAAGGGGCTGTGCGTGATGTGCAAAGGCTTTCCACACGCTTTGGGCTGCATGAATCGCAGGCAGGCTTTGCGTGTGAACCTCGCTTCCCCCCATGGGTACACCATCCAACTGCAACAGGGGTAAGGCAACTTGGTAGTGCTGGCAGAGGGCTTCAAACCCCTGAATGTACTGTACCAAGGCCTCTGTTCCTTCTAGCTGTAGGGGTCTAAAACAAAGCGATACGGCCTTGCCACGCCACACATTCACGCTAGCAGCCAAGGTATGAAAGCACTGCTCCAGTTCGGGTAAACTGGCGTGATGGCTATGCAGCTCCAAGGCCTGCACTCGGGGATGTTGCAACATATCGATAAGCAAACTGGGGGCTTGTCGCTGGGCCTGCATGGCCAAGGCCTCTGTTGGGCAATCGCTAACGCAACGGCTACACCCATAGCACAGAGGCTCTGTCAATTCCAGCTCTCCTGTTTGCGGGTGCATGGTTAAGGCTTGGCTCGGACACGTTGGCACACAAGCACCGCAATCAATGCAGGCTAGCTCATCCACCCAAACTTTACGAAAATGTGGATCGCCATCGACATCCAAACTCATCATCACCACAGGGGGAGAAGACCCAAGCGAGGTTAGCGTGTAACACGCCTCATCCACCGCCCGCAACACCCGAGGATCGGCCGCAATATCCACACAACTTACCTGAGGATATTGCCCGTAAACACGAACAAGCCATCCCACCAACGTGGCATCCGTCAGGCTGGCTCCCATAATAATTTTTAGAAATCGCTGTAAAGCCAAATCCTTGCTCAAACGCTCGATAGCAGAAGTAGACTGGCTTATCAAGGCGGGGGCGGGCAACATCATGCAGGGGGCGGTGCCTCCTGTTGGCGAACGTTCCATTTAAAAAAGAGTTGCATGATTGTGCGTTGTTGCTTATAGTCTGGGCAATGACGAGCCACCAAGGCCCAAAAACGTGGGCTATGATTCGCTTCGTACAGGTGGGCTAGCTCATGCACAATTAAATAACGAAAGGCTTGTTCAGGTACGGCCAAGCCTAAACAATAGCGTGAAACCGTCATTACCCCTGTGCTGGGGCGAATGTAAGCCAAACTGCTTCGTTTACTTCGGCCAAAACGCACCTGTTGTAAGGGCGCTTGAAACGTTGTTTGATTGACAGTATTAATAAACTGTATGACGGCAAGAGCCGTATCTAAGCGAAGTAAACGCTGTTCGGCTAAGGCCTGCTTTAGCAAGGGCGGAGGCTCCTGCGGTTGGTTTGCGATTTTGCCTAACACCAGTTGCTTACGTAACTGGTGCTCTGCTTTTTCTGTGATGATACGAATACTCTGCTGTTGTTCTCGTTGCGTTAAGCCCAAAGGAAGATCAATACGCACTTGCCAAGTACCATCGTGTTGTTGGTGTAAACGCCCAGCCGCACGTTTGCGTCGTGGATTCAACGTCACAACCGAGGCCATCGTCGGGGTTAACACAGAAGAAGAAGAAGAGGATGAAGCAATCATCATAGCACACCCTATCTTCCTAAACCGTACCCAACAATTGAGCCTGCACTTGCTGGCTCGCTCGTTGCTCTAGCGTGTCATCCAGTATCGGCAACGTTGAAGGGGCTTGACTACCGTAGCGATACTGCAAGGCCTTAAGCAACAACTCATCGGTGAGGCTCGGGTTTTTAGGCAACAAGGCTCCATGCAAATAGGTGCCATAAATCGCCCCTGCCACCACGCCCTCAAAGGCATCGGTGCCATTGTTACCGTAGCCCTGAATCACACGACCTAAAGGAGCCACGGCTTCACCCAAAAAGGTTTGCCCACTATGATTCTCAAAGCCTACCACACGGCTACCATCAGGACGCTCAAGAAGCACATTACCAATCATACGATTCGGCCCTGCCACGGTGTAGGCATCAATCAGGCTTAACCCCTTGAGTTCTCTGCCTTGATGAGGTTTATAGTAATGCCCTAGTAGTTGATAGCCACCACAAATGGTTAAAAATACCACACCTGCTTCTGCTGCGGCCCGCAACGCATCGGCTTTATGTTGGTGTAAATCGGCCTCAACGGCCAATTGCTGAGCATCTTGCCCCCCTCCCATAAAGTAAAGATCGTAGGCATCCAGCTGAGGCGACGCTCCTAAATCAATATTATGCACTTCTAGCGTATAGCCTCGCCACTGCATACGCTGAAGTAAGGCAAGCACATTTCCCCGATCCCCGTAGAGATTCAAGTGTTGTGGGTACAAATGGGCAAGGCGTAAGGTTAAACTCATGCAGGCGACACTTTATTCACCGTACACGATGGTGGTGACACGCTTAAAAAAGATAAACACACTTTTAATATGCACATCAATCGCATGGACTCGTTGAACGCCCCCTTGCTGACACGCTTTATTAATGCCCGCATCCCCTATCTCTACCAAATAAAGATAATTCATGCTTTGGCTGCGTCCCTGTTTTAGGCTCGCCCAACCGCCCGCTGGGGGTTTTGCCCCTGTCGCCATAACAGGAGAAATACTGTTGGTGTACAAGATACCAACGGCTTGGGCTGGCAAGGGAAGCATCAACAACAATGCAACAAGACAAGTAAATAGACGCAAGGCCATGTTAGGAGGCTTCCTCATTCAAACTATCGGTATCCGAAACTGGCTGAGCCAAAGGCGTGGAGGCAGCTTCTTCTTGCAACGCCTTCAAGCGTTCGGCCTCTTGAGCTTCGGTGGCCACTTCACGCTCGGCATCGCCTTGACGCTCACGTGCTTTTTGCAACTCTTCTTGCATCCAAGGGGGTAAATCATCCCGCTCTTCATTCCAACGAGGCAAATGATGCGATTTACGAATTAACTTAATGGCCACGTGTACACGCCATTCATCCATACGCAATTGCTTGGAAATAATTTTGTGTACGCCGATGGGAGGCGTGGGCAAATAAGGCTCGTACAAAGCTTGAACCGCTAATAATTGCTCTGGCGTGACGGCCAACGGACGTTTTGGAAACTCCACCTTGGGCAACATCATTTTAGTACGAATCAGGTTAATCGCAAAAAAGACAACCTTCGGATTCATCTCTAACTGTTTGGCCAACACCTCATGTGTATCGGGGTTAGGCAAGGGAAGAAGTGTTTTGTAGGAACGTTCAATAACGGCTAGTTTATCAGGAGGGACAAACATCCCTGCCCCTGCCCCACCCATACGGCGAGGGGGAGCGCCACGACGGAATCCGCCTGGGCCACCACGGGATTGAAAGCCTCCGCTACGTTGTGGATAACCACCCTGACGCTGTTGATAAACGCCACCACCATGAGATTGGTAACCACCTTCACGCTGTTGATAGCCACCGCCACCACCACGAGGTTGGTAACCACCTTCACGCTGTTGATAGCCACCGCCACCACCACGGGATTGGTAACCACCTTCACGAGGCGTATAACTGGCTACAGCACCTGAGCCACCGTGAGAATGACCTTCATGAAGCTCTTCTGCTTCTTCATCTTTGTTTTTGTACAAACACAAAGGACAAATATGTCGCTTGGGGTTTTTCGTCTCAAATTGAACACCACATTTAGAGCAAGTATTGATATACATCAAAATCGTTCCTAAAAAAATTAAACTTAAAAGTTAGATATAAATACATAGAGCCACAGAAACAACTTCTTAAAAAGAAATACTTTACTTTGGCAACATAAACTAGCACTATCTAAAAACAAACCATACCATACCAACTAAACTCAATAACAACTAAAGCAGAGCCCCTCAAACATCAAAAAAGGCACGGTTACTTCTTAATCTTGAGAACAAACAATCTACAGGAGAACGCAGGGTGCCATATATAATTTAGTTTTCATTATTATTTAATATAGCATACTCAAAGAAAAAGTCAACTGTTTTGTTTTAAAGTTCCAGGAGACCCTAAAAGTCAGAGTTCTCGAAGGCGACGCACCGTGGCTGGCAAGTCGGCAGCTAAACGAATCTGTTGATTCGGGCGAC
>JBJTUB010000125.1:0-4838 GCA_046080465.1 Vampirovibrionales bacterium
AAAGAGAGCAGATCAACGCTAAACTTAACGATACGTGGCAAAACAACAAAATTCTGCGTGAACAAATTGAAGCAGACGTACGTGAGGCTAACAAACCACCCGTTGAAACAAAACCCACAGGCTTTTGGGCTAAATTTTCGGCATGGGCAGGTAAGCCTCTTTTCTAGGTTAGCGTAAAAAACACGCCCACATATCATTATGAACCTGTGTGAAGCAATACGCATTGATGGTTATGATGTGTGGGTCGCTCGTATCTGAAAATCAAACCTTTACTTCAAAAACAACGATTGCATCAACGATTGTTTACCGCCTTTTTTGCTGGATTTGGCCTTGGTGCTAGCCGTGGGTGTTCGCTCATCCATTCCCATGCTTTTAAAGAAGTCGCCCCAACCGAGTGGATCGTCGTTGTCGTCAGTCTTACTCGGTGGCGATGCTTCAGTATCCTGCTCCGTAGCATCCGAACCTCCACCAAACACGTTCTCAAACCACGATGTCATGTCCGCTTCTTCAGACGAAACTTCATGGGTTAGGTTTTCCTTTGTTTCAGTTGCTTTTGCTTCAGAGGTATTGCCACCAAACATTGAGCCGAACCCACTAAATAAACCCACCATGCTTTGTATTTGAGCCACTTGGCCTACAAAGCCTTCAACAGCCTCGGTGGGTAAGCCACAGCCTTTGGCAAGGCGTTGCACACGGCTGGGGGTTTCCAGCACGGTGCTGGGGTGTTCTATCTCAAAGCGAGTCATGGATTTAACAATCACCGCCCCTTGCTTTTGGGTGGTGCCTTGTTGCTGGCTGAGGCTTGCTTTACCATCATCGGTTAAAAACGGAATGGGTAACATGCTTAAAATACCGCCTATCCCCCCAAGTTTACGAAGCCCCTGCATTAGTTGCAAATAATCGTGACAATTAAACTGGCCTTGCATCATGCGTTCATGCAGGCGTTGTTGTTGCTTATCCAAGCTGGCACGTTGGGCTTTTTCAAACAAGGTTAACACATCGCCCATGTTGAGTAAGCGTTGAGCCATCCGTTCAGGGTAAAACGCCTCCAAGCCATCCAGTTGCTCACTGACGCCCAAAAACTGAATCGGCAAGCCTGTCTGTTGTCTGACGGCCAGCATGGCTCCACCACGAGCATCGGCATCCATTTTGGTAAGCACCACACCCGTGACTCCAATTTGCTGACTAAACGTTTGAGCCACGTTTAAGGCTTGTTGGCCAATCATGCCATCCAGCACCAACAACGTATTTTCTGGCTGTAACTGACGCTCTAGCAACAGTAAATCGGCCATGGTGGCGGTATCGGCATGGGTACGCCCAGCGGTATCTACCAAAATAACGGTGGCTTGTTCAGCCAAGGCCTGCTGAATACCTGCCTGCACTACGGCTTGCATCTCTGTAGCGGTGGTATCTACGTAGCAAGATAGATCCGCTTTTTGAGCCAACAACGCCAGTTGTTCCATCGCTGCGGGGCGGGTTGTATCGGCGGCAATCAGGTAGGGGTGTTTGCCTTCTACCTCTTTTAAATAGAGGGCTAATTTGGCCACGCTGGTGGTTTTACCCGCCCCTTGCAAGCCAACCATCATCACTACAGGGGGGCGTTGTGGCTGATGAGCTTCCAACACCAAGGGCGAGGGGTCTTGCCCAAGGGCTTCTTTCAACACCTCAAACAACACCCCCACAAAATGATCGGTAGGGCTTAAATCGTCTAATCGTTCTTGGCCTAAGGCACGCTCTTTTACTTGCAACAACAGGCGTTTTACCACGGGCAGAGGCACATCGGCTTCGAGCAAGGTGGTTTTTAGTAACTGGCTTGCCGTTTCCACTTGCTCTAGGGTTAGGCTGTCGCCAGCATTCATGGAATCAAAGAGGCTGGTGGCTTGCTGTAAGCCGTGAATTAAATGAGAATAAAGCATAGACATGGTGGGAATCAAGGATTTCTAATTTAGCTGAGGTTCGTTGCAAACTGCATTAATGTGGTTAGTATACAGCAAACACACTCTTAAATAAAATCAAAAAAATAGGATAAACTAAGGGCTGGTTGCAAATCGTTTTAAACCGCTTCTTTCTAACTTCTTGGTAGTAAGTTGCCCGTAGGTCAATGCAAAACGAGGAACATAGGAATGTACGGAAAGATAGTCATTCCACCATACCAACAAACAGCCACAAAGACTGTGACTGCTTGTTAGAGGACAGACCCCAAACGAGACTAAAGAGTTTCAGTCTCAACCGAGCTAAAGCTCAAGGAGATACGACGCTCTTCAGGCTGAAACTTGGTAATGTAATACGACAGTGTCATGCCACTTTCGGCTTTCACTTCTGCCGTAGCATTATAATCATCCAGTTCTTTACCAGGAAGCAAAGCTTCTACCCCAGGGAAAATCTCAACAAAGGCACCAAACTGCTTGATACGGGTAATTTTACCCTCAACTTTATCGTGCAACTGGTGTTTTTCGGCCACTTCCTGCCAAGGGTCTTTCATTAAGGTTTTAGAGGAGAGGCTGATACGATTACGCTCAACATCAACGCTAATGACTTCTACCTTCACGGTATCGCCCAAGGACAACACATCGCTCGGGTGTTCAACCCAACGCCACGACATTTGGCTCAATGGCAAGAGGCCATCCACGCCACCTAAATCCACAAAGGCACCAAACTCGGTAATGCGTACGACTTTGCCTTCACGAATGAGACCTACATCAATTTGAGTCATCATTTCACGTTTGTGATCTTGTTGCTGATCGCTTACCGCTTTTTTGTGCGATAGAATGATGTTGTTCTTGGTGGAATCCACCACTAACAGTTTGAGGGGTAGGGTTTGGCCAATCAACTCTTCCAAGTTATGACGCTGACGCAAATGACTGGAAGGTACAAAGCCACGCAAGTCTTTAAACTCAACCAACACGCCACCTTTAACAACGGAAAGCACGGGGCATTCAAACACCTCTTCGCTACCCGCCAGCTGTTCAACATCCTTCCAAGCTTGGGCAATCCCCACACGCTTACGCGATAAAGGGTACACGCCATCATCGTTGGCTTCACGCAGAATAAAGAACTCGTAGCGTTGACCAATTTCAAGCTCATCGGCAAACGAACTGCCTTTTTCCATAAGCTCTTTAACAGAGAGGGTGGCGTTCG
Source organism: Vampirovibrionales bacterium (assembly GCA_046080465.1). Lineage (GTDB taxonomy): Bacteria > Cyanobacteriota > Vampirovibrionia > Vampirovibrionales > JAJTHC01 > JBJTUB01. Next base: position 3,139 of record JBJTUB010000125.1, read on the forward strand.
TTTTTGCACCAATATCAATGAGTGCCTGTGTGGCATCAAAATCCAACACGGTACCAGTTACAATGCTTCCACGTTCAAAGTTGTAATTGTACTTACCTTCCAACAACGCTTCAAAACTAGCGGTTAGCTCGGGCGAAGCGGTTAACGTGTGTAAATTAGGAATAAAGGCAGGGGACATCTGCTTCCTCGTCTCCTGAACAAATCTCACGTAGCAACAGTTAGGCTAATTAACTAGGTTCACTGTACTAAAGTTTTATTCGTGTGTCTACGGGTAACGCGTTATTTAAAATCACCCTAGGATTCACAGTCTTGTTTAACTTAGAGTTTTTTAAACAACGTTAAAAAATAGCTTCTTTTAGTATAGCGTACTTTTGTGTTTATGTAAGCTATTTTTAAAAACTTATCGTGATATTTTTACATTAACTGATGGAGGCAACGTGGCAAAGGTAAGGAAAATAGAAGCTTGCAGCGGTAGGCATCCTTCACCTAGGTGAGGTTTAGGGGGGCTGGGGTTTGTAACGTACAGTTTAGTTTATAGTAGAAAGTGATGATGCAACACACCTATAACGAGACGCTTGATTTATGATGACCGTACAACCTCGTCCACGTTTTTTAACCTTACACGGCAGCCACGATGCCAATAGCCACAGTGGTTCGCCCAGCCATGTGGTGGGGGCTACCTTGCCCCCCTTGCCCCACGCTGCTGTAGCTCCATCTTCTCACTCTCCTTTTGCACCCCCGCAGGCCTTGGTACCCTACCCTATTGAGGTGGATGCGTTTCATCGTGGCGAGGGTTTTAGCCAGCACGGCTCCGCAAGACCCATGCCTCTACAGGCTACGCCATCACGCCAGCGTTCAGCATCGTCATCAGCTTCACCTTGGCCGGCATGGGTTCAAAAACTGATGCCGTGGCTCTTGTAGAAGGTTATTATTCTATGAGTGCGACAGGGAAACCTAGCTTATTTGAAGCGGTTTTAAACGAGGCAAAACCTCAGTGTTGTAGCCATGGTGATTGTTGCAAAGCGGCCTCGCCCAGTGTGCCAGTGCATCAGCTTTGGCAAAAAGCGGCCGAAGGCGACGAGTTTACCCAAGGGTTTTTAAGCATCATGCAACCCTACCCTACCCACCAAGCCGCCCGAGTCGTGGTGGGTGCGTTGGTGGATCGCACGTTGGCGGCGGCTCAAAAAAGCGAGGCCTTTACAAGCCCCGATGACGTGGTGTTTTACCATTGTCGTTACCTAGGTGCCGATAACACCTGCCAGATTTACGAGGATCGCCCCCAGTTTTGCAGAGATTACCCCGATACGCCCTTTGTAGTGATGGCCGAAGGCTGTGCGTTTGAAGCATGGAGCCACGCCTGCCGTAGTAAATACAAGGCCATGCAAAACGATGTGGCTACGTTAACCCAGTTGCGTGAAGGGGTGGCGGCTTTAAAGGCGGGTCAGCCCCTTGCCCCAGAGCTAGAGGCCACACTGAACCAAGCCCACCAACAACGAGAGTTAGAACGCTGGTTGCAAACAAGTACTTTAGGCTTACAGCCCTTATTGCACTCTTATTTTAAGAGTATTAACTAAAAGCTATTTTGAAAAAAGTCGTCTAAACCTAGACTAACTCTTGTTAAGTTGTTAAAAATCAGTAGAATTACTGATAAAAATAGGGGTATCTAGGGTCGAAGCCCCTAGAATAACTTAGGGGGGAGA
>JBJTUB010000126.1:0-10988 GCA_046080465.1 Vampirovibrionales bacterium
TTCAACTAAGCTCGCTTGCTTTGAAAACAGGAGGGCTTTTTCTCGGAGATCTAAACTGTAAGCCATGGTAATTGTTCCTTTCAATAAAACAGTCACTCTGTATAGTCTACCACGATTCAAAAATATTTCAAAATACTATAACACCGCTTCAGCCATGGACGACACGATACTCAATTAAGAGGTGAGTGTCGCCAGCGTCGCCAGCAAGTCTTCGTGCTTGGCCATGCCTTGCTGGGCGAATCGAATCACCCCGTTGGCATCCACAACGTACACCGTGCGTTGCACGCCGCCTTCTTCTTTAAGGCACTGATACGCCGTGGCCATGGCCTTATCGGCATCCACCAAAATAGGGAGCGTATAGCTGTATTTTTCAATAAAGCGTTGGTGGCTTGCCAAACTATTTGGGTTACTAGCAATGACGGTGGTGTTTAAGGAGGTAAAGCGTTCCATATCCTCAGTAAAGGCACAAAGTTGCTTGGTGCAACCAGGGGTTTGATCCTTGGGGTAAAACACCAAAACGAAGGGCTTACCCGCTAAACTGGTTAAGCTAAGGGTGTCGCCTGTAGGGGCGGCGGGGCAGGCAAAGTGTAGGGCAGGCGTACCTACTGCTAGGGGCTGAAGGTTGGGATCTTTTTTAGGGAAGGGCATGTGTTGCTTCTTTCATGACAGGGGCGGAAGCTTTTATTTTTGTACCGAGGCTTTTTTAAACAGAGCGTCAACACCCGCCTCATCAGGATCCCCCACTTGGGCGTGGATGACTTGCCCCTGCTGATTGATAACCGCAAAGGTAGGCGTGGCTTGGGGTTCAAAGGCTTCCAATAAGGCTTGAGTCCGTTCACGTTTGCTGGCAAAGCCCCTATCTTTAGCACTATCAATTACCACCAAGGCTACTTTGGGGTAGCGTTTGGCAACGGCGTGCAAGGTGGGTGCCAAGCGTCGGCAATAGCCACAGTAACTAGAAGAAAACTCCAATACCACAGGTTTGCTGGCAAGCTCGGGTAGCAGTGGTTTCACGGTTTGAGCCGTAGGCAAGGTAATGCCTTCAACCGAGCTTTGAGCCTGAGCCTGTGGTAGCGAGGTTGTTGCTTGCGGCAACACGGCCAACAACACGCCTGAAAGACCCACGACGGCCAACAAGGCCAGTAACCAACGATAACTAAAAGAAGAGAGAGACATCCTATAACCAACTTTCTTTCTTACTGTGTATGGGGGGCCTTCGCCCTCGCAATGAAACACCGAATGCTAGAAGCGTTAAAGAGCTAAAAATGGGGTTTATAGGAGCGAAGCCCCTAGAGACTCGTTTTCTCAAAGGAGTTTACGCAACCAGCGTTTAACCCTTCATTGCACGCCCGAATGGGCTTTTTTAGATTCTTCTATAAGAATACCATAAATAATGCTAGCTCTCTAGCCTTGAGATTTTCGCATGTTTGTATCAAACTAAAGACTATCGTTTTTTGCGTTTCAATAGGGGCTGTTTGCAAATAATTTTAAACCGCTTCTTTCTTACTTCTTGGTGATAAGTTGCCCTAACGGGCAACGTTGAGAGGCCGGGGCGTTCGCCCCCACAGTGAGGAGGAACCATCTCAATGCTTACGCAAGATCCTCATTGTGAAAAACCTCTCAATACGCTCCCCCCTATAAACCCCATTGACACATGACTGAAATCACGTTTTTGGTTGAGTTTTATAAGTGGTATCTATAGTTACAGTAATTTATTTGCAAACAGCCCCTAGTCCTTAATAATAGAATTGAGTTTTTTGTCCCATGCCAACATCCATACCTACCGCACAGCCCACGGCGATTGCGATGCCCATCCCCACCCGTATAAACGGCTTTCACGGCGAAATTCGCATCCCTGGCGATAAATCTATTAGTCATCGTAGTTTAATGTTTTCCGCCTTGGTGAATGGTACGAGTACCGTACACGGCTTACTGCCCAGTGCCGATGTTCTTTCTACCTTAGGGTGTTTACAACAGCTAGGCCAACGTATTACCCCTATTGATGAAGCCAACGGCCATTGGTGTATTGAAGGGCAAGCCCGCTGGAGCGAACCAAACACGTGGCTCGATTGTGGTAATAGTGGTACAACCATGCGATTGATGGCGGGTTTGATTGCAGGGCAAAGTATTTTTGCAACCCTATCTGGCGATGTAAGCCTGAACAAACGCCCCATGGGTCGAGTATTACAGCCCCTTGCTAGCATGGGGGCCAACGCCTACGGACGCAACCAAAACCGCTTGGCTCCTCTCTGTTTTGTGCCATCGCCCACGGGCTTAACGGCGATACATTACACGATGCCCGTGGCCTCGGCACAGGTAAAATCGGCGATACTGCTGGCGGGGTTGTACGCTGAAGGAACAACCGTGGTGACGGAACCCCTGCCCTCGCGTGATCACACCGAGCGAATGCTAACGGCCATGGGAGCCGCCTTAACGACTGACGAACAAGGAGGCATTCATGTGCAAGGTAACGCCCTTGAACACTTGCACCCTATGGAATGGCTGGTGCCAAGCGATCCCTCTTCGGCTGCCTTTATGATGGTGATGGCCACGCTCTGCCCCAACGCCGAGGTGTTACTCAAAAACGTTGGCCTCAACCCCCACCGCACAGGCTTGTTTGAAGCCCTTAAACGTATGGGTGCCAACATTACCGTTGAAAACGAGCGGGTGATTGGGGGCGAACCCGTGGGCGATGTGCTGGTGCGTAGTGCCGAACTGGCTGGCGACCTCAGCTTGGAAGCGGTGGATATTCCTGCCTTGGTAGATGAAATTCCTATCCTTGCCGTGGCGGCCGTGTATTTGCAAGGCACGCTTACCGTGCATGGAGCCGATGAACTCCGCAAGAAGGAATCGGATCGTTTGTTGGCGATGCAAACAGAATTGGCGAAAGTTGGCATCAACGTCACGCTGTTTGAGGATGGCCTCCAACTAACAGGCAACCCCGATGCCTGCCTGCCCACCGAGGCGACGAGCGTGATTAACACTTGGCACGATCATCGTATTGCCATGGCGATGGCAAGCTTAAACGTGATACACAATGCACGTCAGCCTCAACAGGCCTGCCAATGGTTGTTGGATGATACGGCCGTGGTGGCGGTGTCTTTCCCCTCCTTTTTTGATGATGTACAACGCCTAGCCCGCTAACAGAATACTTTATATCACTTTGTTGTAGAATAATCCTCAACTATAAAGAGTTTTAATTCATCATGATGACTCTCACCCAAGCCTCATATCCCACCGACGTAGAACGTAAACGCTTTGGGCAACCTTGCCCCATTGAAAGCGTTGAACTGGCATGGCTCACGCATCCGTTGTGTTGGTTGGGTAATCGAACCTCTATGTTTGTGTATAAGCTGGGGTTGCTGTTTAAAATGGCGATTCGTATTCAACACCCCGAACGCCTACACCACCTACCTAATCAACTGATTGTGGTGTGTAATCATCAGCATATTTTTGATATTCCCCTTGTCGCCTGCTGTTTGCCATGGCAACGCCCGCTTGCGTTTATGGCCAAGCAGGAGCTGTTTGAATCGGCCTTTGGACGTTGGTATTTGCAGGCAATGGGAAGCTTTGCCGTTAATCGGGGGCGTTTGGCCAAGGCCACCATTAAATCGGCCAAGCAAGTGATTGAAGCCCCCCATTGGCTACTGGGTCTGTTTCCTGAAGGCACTCGTGAGGGTGGGGGCGATATGAGTAGCATGAAGCAGGGAGCCGCCTTTTTAGTGAAAGCCACCAAAGCCCCCGTGTTGCCGATGGTATTAACCTATCATAAAGAAAAAGACGGGTTGGGGCGTCAGTGTGTTACGCTAACCATAGGTGAGTGCCTTGCATGGCAGCAGAGCGATACCGTCGAATCGTTTTCTGAGAGTTTGCAACACACTATGCAAGCCTTGTTGCAGAAAGCCCCTGAATAAAGAAAGTTGTGTTATGTTTCGCTCCAACGCCACCACCGATAGAGTGGTTGATTTAAACCGTTACCGTAGTGTTTCTTGGCGGCAACGTTTGGCTATCCTTGGGTGCTATGGGGTGTATGCCACGGTGTTTTTAAACCCTTACGGGGGTGGATTCATGACAACGCTATTAGTGTTTTTGTTGCTTTGGGCCGTGTGCATGAACCCTAAGTTTAGCACCACGCCTTTTGTTCGGCACCATGCGTTGCAAGGGTTTATTTGGGTGTTTATCCTTAATGCCCTCATTCTTGTAAGCCTGAGTGGGTACGATGTTCTAAAGGCTTTGTTTGCCTTTGTGCCTGTGCTAAGTAATGTGCTAAATGCGGTGGCCTTAGGGCAGTGGTTACTGCTTTTAGGCATCGGTGTTAAGCTGGGCGGGTTGCTCTTGGCCATTGTGGATGCGTTGCGTGGTAAGCAAGAGCAACCCTTGTGGCTCGCTACGCAAGCCGTCCGTCGCTTACTGTATCGCTAGATAGTGTCGTCATGAGGTCAAGAATGGAGGAAATTCAAGGAAAAACAAACGGCTTTTAAGGCGTGTACACAGAAGTACACAACGAAAAAACGGATTGTTTTGACACAGAAGTTACCCGTTATAGGCCTTATGACGATACTATCTAAAGAAAGCCATCGAGCATGAACCGTTCCTCCCAAAAAAATTATCCCCTCGTGATTGGTATTACCGGGGCTTCGGGTACCGTTTTAGGTTTGCGTTTACTGAAAGAAGTCGTTGCCTTGGGCGTTGAGGTGGATTTAATTCTCACCGAAAAATGCCTGCAAGTATTGAGTAGCGAAACCGATTTTACCTATCAACAGCATCAACCTCGCCTGCCTCAATTGTTAAACTGGTTGGGGATAGAGGAAAGCCAACATGCCTTGGTGCGTCAACATGCCAACACCAACATTGGTGCCACCACGGCCAGTGGCACGTATTTAACCCGTGGGATGGTGGTGGCTCCTTGCTCGATGGGAACCCTCGCTAAAATAGCCCATGGCCTTAGTGATAATCTACTTTGTCGTTCGGCAGATGTCAGTTTGAAAGAGGGGCGTCCGCTGGTGTTGTTGCCCCGTGAAACCCCCATCAATGCCATTCACCTAGAAAACATGCTGAAACTCTCTCGTTTAGGGGTGCATTTGATTCCGCCGATGTTGGCGTTTTACAACCCTCAGTTTTTTAGCATGGAAGGCCAAATAAACTATATTTTAGGCAAGGTGCTGGATTATCTCGGCTTCGAGCATGACCTATATACCCGTTGGCAAGGTCTGTAGATATAGAAGACTCTATCTAAGTTCTTCGCTTTGTATTGCCCGTTGGGCAATGTTGAGAGGCCGTTCCTCCCTCTCAAGCTCTCCCCCCTAAGTTATTAACGGGGGCTAACGCCCCCGTTGCCCCCCATTGTAAACAAAACGACTAGTTTAAAACATTCGTTTTAGAAATGTACCTGAAAAACACCGTTTTTCAAATAGAACTACACTATTCAAAAATCAATAGAATCCGAGTTTCAATCATGAGCAACACCCCCAATCCCAACGCCCCCGTGGCAAGCGAATCGTACCAATCACCCATTCAATGGTACCCCGGCCACATGGCCAAGTGGGATAAAAAAATACTAGAACACGTCAAACAAGTGGATGTGGTGCTACAAGTGTTGGATGCTCGCCTTCCCCTAACCACGTGGTATCACGAACTCACGCCACGGCTAGAAAACAAACCTATTTTAACCTTGCTAAACAAAGCCAGCTTGGCCGACCCACAACTGACTAAACAATGGCAACGCTTTTTTGAAGGCCAAGGCCACACCGTGTTGTGGTTCGATGCCCTGAACACCCAAAGCAATCAGAAAAAACAACTCATCAGCGTGTTGCAACGTTTGGGTAAACCCGCCATTGATAAATGGGTGAAAAAGGGTCTCAAGCCCCGCCCCGTCCGCCTGATGGTTGTAGGGATGCCCAACGTGGGTAAATCCACCCTGATTAACACCTTAGTGGGTAAAAAGAAAGTGCAAACAGGCCACAAGGCGGGCGTGACTCGTAGCACCCAGTGGGTACGCTTGCACGAGCAAGTCGAACTCCTCGATAGCCCGGGGATTCTGCCCATGAGCCTGAATGATGCCAGCCAAGGCTCGTGGTTGGCCTTGGTGAGTTCTATTGGCGAGGCGGCTTTTGATGATGATGATGTGGCACGTTTGGTACTGGCAGGCCTGCAAGAACGCAAACTCTTGAATCCCACCGCTATTTGGGGCAACCTACCCGAAGGCTACACTCACTGGAGCTTAGAAGCCCTAGCCGCCCACTGGAATCTGTTAAAAACGGGCGGCGTGGTAGATACCCGCAGAGCCACGCAACGCTTGCTCACCGATTTGCGTCAACACCGTTATGGCCGTATGAGCTTTGAGCGTCCTGAGCGGGTGGGGGCAAAGTCTGCAGAGTCCACGTCTGATACTGGTGTTATAGAAGACTCTGGAAAAGTGTAAAGCTTCTTGTTCCTTCTCCCTTAGGGAGAAGGTTAGGATGAGGGAAGCACCAGCGTAGGGGCGATTCATGAATCGCCCTTACATCCCTCACCCCAGCCCTCTCCCTAAGGGAGAGGGGGTATAAAGCCCTTGTTTCAGAGTTTTTCTATAGATGAAGCCCCCACCAACGATGCCACGGAATGCTAAACGTTCAACGTCTTTACTAGAAGCACCCCCCTGCTTGTGGCAACACGATGCCGTGGCCTATGAAGCGTATTTTAGTCAACGCTTAGGCATCGATGAATCGTGGCCGTTGATTGGCTGTGATGAAGTAGGGCGTGGGAGCCTCATTGGCCCCGTGGTAGCGGGAGCTGTGCAGTGGCGGTGCCTTCGTTCCGCCCAAGCCGACCCTGCCTTGGCTCGCCTAACCGATTCTAAAAAACTGACGGCCACACAACGGCAAGCCCTGTTGCCCGCTATTCAACACCATGCTTGGTGGGGTATTGGCGAAGCCAGTGTGGAAGAAATTACCAAACTCAATATTTTGCAAGCCTCGTTATTGGCCATGCACCGAGCCATAAACGCCCTACACACGCAGCAGGCCGAGGCGGGCAAGGGTTCAGCCCAAGCAGGCGTGCTTCTGTTGGTAGATGGCTCGCACCGCTTGCCCCAGTATCCCACAGTGTGGCAACAAACAGTCGTGCAAGGCGATAGCCGTAGCAGTCGCATTGCGGCGGCTTCCATTTTGGCTAAAGAACATCGGGATGCGTGGGTTCGCACCGTGGCCGATGCCTACCCCGCTTATGGATGGCACAGCAATATGGGCTATGCCACCGCCCAGCATCGCCAAGCCATCGCCGAGGGTGGATTGACTCCGCTGCATCGCCCTAGCTTTAAACTCAAAAACAGAGGTTAACAGTTGCACTTATTTGTTTTTGTGATATTTTAAACATATCATAAAGAGTTCTTTATTTTGTCTGTTTCACTTTGTTGTTGTACTCACTTTTACTAAATAAGGTTTTTTAATTGATGTCACTCAATCTCACTCCCGTACAGAGCCTACCTCTTTTTCGTCCTAGCGATTTAGCAAGATCAGAAGAAGTCGTTCAAGCCCATATTTTCGATCAGGCTCTCTTTCTTGTAGACGACTTATTTAAAAAAAACAGAGTGAACGTGGCTCCGCAAACTCTTTTAGCCATAACTCAAGACGCCCTGCGTCAAAATAGAAAACGGATAAACTATGTAGATGCTTTTGCTTTAACTGCGGGCGGAACACGCCCTGTAGATGTTGATGGTGCCTTTTCAATTGCTTCTACTTTATCAAATAAACTACCCACATTCCAAGTTGAATCGCATCACTACGGAAACCCTTATCAACCCTTGACAAAAGATGGTCAAAGGCTTGAACCAACACCCCAAGGTTCGTATCGTCCTAGCAGAACGGATCGCTACACGCTTACGCATCCGCAAGCCTAAAAGTTAAGGGCAATGAGCTTGGCAGGCTGGGTTTTTAGGGTATACTAAAAGAAGATTTTTGAAGTCAACCGTTCAACCTACATGCCAGTATTGGATACTCCCCATGAAACTCAGCCGACTCCTTGCCCCCACCCTTCGTGATGTTCCCGCCGAAGCCGAAGTTATTAGCCATCAACTGCTGATGCGGGCGGGCTACATTCGCCGAGTGGCGGGGGGGATTTATAGCTACCTTCCCCTGATGTTTCGGGTGCTCAGCAAGGTGAACACCATCGTTCGGGAAGAAATGAACAAAGCAGGAGCGCAAGAACTGCAACTCCCCATTCTTCAACCTGCCGAACTGTGGCAACAAAGCGGACGCTGGCAACGCTACGGCCATGAGCTGATGCGGTTAAACGATCGCCATGGCCGTGAAGCCTGCTTGGCCGCCACTGCCGAAGAGGTGATTACCGATTTAGCCAACAGCGAAGTACGTTCTTACAAGCAACTCCCGCTCAATTTGTATCAAATTGGCAACAAATACCGTGATGAAATTCGCCCTCGCTTTGGCCTACTGCGTGGCCGAGAGTTTATCATGAAGGATGCCTACAGCTTCCATGCCACCCAAGCTTGCTTAGAAGCCGAATACGACCGTATGGAATCCGCTTACACCGCTATTTTTAAACGGTGCGGGTTGGAAACCAAGATGGTACGTTCCGATTCTGGGGCGATTGGTGGAGCCGTGAGTCATGAGTTTATGGTATTGACGGGCAACCACAGCGATGCTCAACAAAGTGGCGAAAACGATGTGGTGTACTGCAACATGACGGGCTATGCGGCCAACAGCGAAAAAGCGGAAAGCTGTGTCACGCCTGCTACGACTAGTTTAACGCCCCCCGCCAGTTTGGCTAGCCACGCCGTGGGTGCCGTGGTGGAGACCCCCAACACAACTACCATCGATTCTTTGTGTCAGCATTTACAGTGCGAAGCGACGCATATTCTTAAAACCTTGCTCTACCGTGTCACCTTGGCAGAGGATGCCACCGCCAGCCAACTGAAAACTGTGGCCGTGGTGATTCGGGGTGATTACGATGCCGAAGAAACCAAGCTCTTTAACGCCATTACCCAACGCTTAGGCTTACCCGCCGAGGTTCGCATGGCGACCGATGAAGAACTCACGAGCCTGTTCAATACGCAAAAAGGCTTTGTGGGCTTCCCCGATGCCTTAACAACAGCATCGCCCAGTCTGCCCACAGGCGTGGATGTTCTCCTGTTGGATGCCAGTATTCAAGGCTTGCACGGCGGCATTGTGGCCAACTTAACGCCCCATGTGCATCAAGTGAACATCACCGTGGCTGTTTCCCCCGAAAGCCCCCACTGGTGCGATGTACGTAAGGTGAACGCAGGCGATTTGTGTACGCTTGCCGATGCGAACGGCGTGCATCATCCGCTTTCGATTACTCGAGGCATTGAGGTAGGCAACATCTTTCAACTAGGTAGCAAGTATTCCGAAGCGATGCAGGCCACGTTTATGAACGAAAACGGCCGTGAAGAACCCTTTATTATGGGCTGTTATGGTATTGGGGTCAGCCGAGTGGTGGCCAGTGCCGTGGAACAATACAACGATGCCAACGGCATTGTGTGGCCTGTGGCTCTCGCCCCCTATCAGGTGGTGATTGTACCCGCTAACGTGAAAGATGCCACCCAACAGGCATTGGCCGAACGTCTCTACCACGAGCTTCAAACCCGCTTGGGCGATGAGGTGCTGTTGGATGATCGGGACGAGCGGGCAGGCTTGAAGTTTAAAGATGCCGATCTGTTGGGTATCCCCTACCGTGTGACGGTGGGCAAACTCGCCAGTGAAGGCCAAGTAGAACTCAAGGCGCGTGCGGGTGAGGCTCCAGCCAGCGTACTCGCTGCCGATGTCGTGGTTGATACCCTTGCTACCCTGATTCGTGACGCACTTCAAACGGTTTAACGCAGCGATACTAAAAAAGAGAGGGCTTGACGTTGAGCGACACGCCATTGTCTGAACAAGCACAATCACATATCCCCCCCTGCACAGCTCCCCATGTCAGCGATGAGACATTAACCTCGCTAGCCAGTGCGTGTGTGCATTGTGGCATGTGCCTGAGTAGTTGCCCCACCTACCTTGCCACGGGCAACGAAGGTCAAAGCCCCCGTGGACGCATTCGTCAAGTGGAGGCCCTGATTGCCAACCGCCTCACGCTTGAAGAAGTGCAGCCGAACCTAGAAAGTTGCTTGCAGTGCTTGGGGTGTCAAACGGCTTGCCCCAGTGGCGTGCAGTACGGTAGCCTGATTGATGTAGTCTTAAAACGCTTGCACGCCCAACGCCCCAAATCTCGGCATCGGCTAGCACAAGCCTTGGTGTTCACCATGACGCATCCTGTGTGGCTGTGGTGGGCAGGCTTGGCGGGGTGGGTGTATCGCAGGCTCCAGCTAGGGATTCTCTTGCGTGCGGTGGGGGTCATTCAACGTCTACCCAAAGCCTTGCAAGTGATGGAAGGGCAACTCCCCCAACAGGTCCCCCCCCCGTGGGCGACTCTCACCAAGGGGCAAACCTTTTTGCCAACGCCTCAGCCACCACATAAACAACCATCTGAACAACCGCCTCTGCCTGTGTGGTTGTTGACGGGCTGTGCCATGCACCAGTTTCAGCCGCACGTGCATCGTGCCACCCTCAAGGTGCTTACGGCCGTCGGGGCCACGGTGACACTGCCCACCGTGGCGTGTTGCGGAGCCTTGGCGTGGCATGTGCAAGATGTTCGGCTGGCTCAAGCCCAAGGTCAAGCCCTGTTGCAGGCGTGGCAAGAAGCGGGCAAGCCTGCGGTGTTGCTTAATTCGGCGGGGTGTGGGGCACATTTAAAGCATTTGGCGAGCGTATTTGAACCCGTAGTTGAAGATGTGTTTGAATCCACTGTTGAAGGGGTGACTCAGGATTCCATGTGGCATGCCCTAGCGACCGAGTTTAGCCATCACTGCCACGATGTGCATGAATGGTTGCTGCCGTATGCGGCTAGGTTGGCCGAACGTTTCAACCAAAACCACACCGAGCACCCTGTGCAACACATTACCTATCAGCCTGCGTGTCACTTGCATCACGCCCAAAAAATTC
>JBJTUB010000127.1:0-17434 GCA_046080465.1 Vampirovibrionales bacterium
TTTTACATTGCCAACGTTGTACATCTTTAACAAATCCAGCTTTTGATTTTTCGCTACTTCCACATTTAGGGCAGTTCATATAGCACACACTTCTCTTTCTAAACAAAAGAAAAGTATATCATCTAATTAGTTAAATGTCTCTTTTTTTAATACTGTCGATGCTCAAATAACGTAACCCAAGCCAGCAACGATTCGGTTTGTTTCAGCCAGCCACGCTGTTTTAACTGGGCAAGGTTCAGGCGTAACGCCGTACTTAGCTCACGAGACCGCTGCCTTGCCTCCTCTAGCCCTAGGCAAGTAACAAAGGTGGCCTTGTTGGTGGTGGCATCTTTGTTGGCAGTTTTACCCAGCTGGTCACTGTCGGCGGTGGCATCCAGCACATCATCTACAATCTGAAACAGCAATCCTAGCTGATACCCCAACTGACGCAAGGCCTCCACCGCCTCGCTTGGAGCCTCCAGTAACAGGGCAGGAGCCACACAACAAAAGGCCAGCAAGGCACCCGTTTTATTTCGTTGAATGTAGATTAAATCGTCGATAGAGGCCTGTCCCGCCTCACTCAACATATCCGTATATTGACCATTCACCAAGCCGTGCAAGCTTGCCGTACGCCCCAACTCTTGCACCACCCTTAACAAGGCCGTGGCCGTGTGCGGGGGGGCTAAGGGGGTGTGTTCACTTAATACGGCAAAGGCCCAGCAAGCCAAGGCATCCCCCACTAGCACGGCCGTCGCCTCATCAAAGGCCACATGCACGGTGGGGTGGCCTCGTCGTAACACGTCGTCATCCATACAGGGGAGATCATCAAATACCAGGCTTTGTGTGTGAATTAACTCCACCGCCAACATCACCCCCAATAGCCGACGCTGAAGCTCCTCTGTGGCAAGTGGGGCAGGTAACAACGCCTCATACACATCCCAAAGTAGCAGAGGGCGAACCCGCTTTCCGCCCAACAAGCAGGCGTGTTTTAGGGCGTGCTGAAGACGCTGAAGCTGCTGAGTGCATCGACGGCTAGGCGATTGCTCTAACTGAATGTTTAGATGATCGGTTAAGGCACTGCTTAACTGAGCATCAAACCAGTGGCGTTGAGGAGACAAGCGTTCAAGGGGAGACAAAATCATGCTGTCACTCGTGGAACCTTTACTTCTGTGTTGCTTCCAACGCCAAGGCAGCCGCTCCTACCAAGCCTGCTTGATTCCCTAGGCAAGCAATACGAATGGGGGTGGCCTGCATGGGTTCCATAATACGTTCGTATAAATAATTATTGAGTGTATCAATGGTAATAAACTGAGCCATGCCGCCCCCAATCACCACCACATCAGGATCTAAAATGTTCATCAAGTTACCAATCCCTGTAGCCACGTGCTGGTGCCACTTTTCCATAAGCTGGGCAGCAAGGGGGTTGCCACGATGGTAGGCGGCAATAATATCACGCGTCGTTAACTCGCTAACGGCCTTGTCTTTTAAGATATCTTTAGCTTGTGCGGAATGCAGCAACTCTCGCAGTTCACGTCGTCCTGTGCGGGCAAACCCCGTGCCACTGGCGTAGGTTTCCCAGCAGCCCAAACGGCCACAGGTACAATCACGATCATTGGTTAATGAAATACGAATATGCCCCACTTCGGCTCCGCTAAAGTGACTACCACGCAGCAATTTACCATCAATAATTAAACCACCACCCACGCCCGTACCCAGCGTGACCATTACAACGTTATCGTAGCCCTTGGTGGCCCCTGCCACATATTCGCCATAGGCAGCGGCGTTGGCATCGTTTTCAACGTGAATGGTTAACGGCAAGGCATCCATGTCGCCACCCTGTAGGCGTTGGCGTAATTTTTCGGCGATGGGGTAGGGCGTGCTATCAATAGCGGGCAAATTACCCGTGGCCCCTAGAATGGTTCCTGTTTTGTGATTCACGACCCCTGCGGTAGAAATACCAATCACTGGCCAAGGCTCCCCAACGGGACGCACGGCCTCAAGTGCCGTGGCCATTGCATCAATAAAGGCCTCGCTGGTTTTAGGTGTGGCCACTTCGTAATGCTTTAAAACAACTTCGCCCGTACTGGCAGCATGAAGGGGAAACTCGACGTAGGCAGCGGCAATTTTAGTGCCTCCAATATCTAGGGTTAGGGCGTGCGAAACAGGCTGTGATGACATAAGGGAAAAACCTTTCTAAAAATGTGTAAACGTTGGCGCAACATTGTTTTTAAAAACAGCAAACTACTATTTAATTTAACAATCAATGATTTAATGATTTAGAGTGTAGCAAAAGCAAACCCGAGCTTCAATGCGTTTTTTAACAAACGCTTCGGGTTTATGTAACAGATACCATTTATAATGCAAGGAACTACTTGATTTTAACTTTTTTTTGTAACAGAATATATTTCTACAGTGCTAACTATAGATACTAGTAAGTAATGATTGTTTACTACTGGTTGAATTAGGCTTTGTTTTAAAGCACTTACATTTGTAAGCGTTTGATGGAATGTGTCCTTGTAAAGCGAGTTAGGTGTTTTGCTTAAAACTTTAAGAAGTTTACAGGTAAAGCACTGGCGGATTTAGGATTCTAACGACTATCGAAAGCGTCCTACATTTGTTTTTCTCTGTTGTTACAAAAGACTGTTCGTTTTAAAAGAAAGAGGCCTTAAGCCATGCCAACTCTCGCAAAAAAACAAGAGCAGGTGGAAGCCTTAACCCAAGCGATTGCCGATGCTAATATTATTTTAGTAGCGGATTATCGTGGTTTAACTGTCGCTGAGATGACTGCGTTGCGTGTTGAACTACGCAAAGTAAACGTCAAGCTAACAGTTGCTAAAAACACGTTAGTCAAACGTGCTTCTAGCGGAACGGATGTTGAAAACCTGGCTCCTCACCTCAAAGGTCCAACCTCATTGGTGTTGGGTTATGGTGATCAAATTGCAGCTGTTAAAGTTGTAAAAGAGTTTCTAAAAAAGAACAAAAAACAAAACGAGCTTCGTGCTGGTTTCTTAGAAGGTTCTGTCTTTAACGCTGTTGGCGTTGAAGAGCTTGCTGGCTTGCCATCGGCAGATGAAATGCGTGGCAAGTTGCTCATGTGCATCGCCTACCCTGTCACGGGTATCGTGAGTGCCTTGAACAGTGCTCCTTCGGCTTTTGTTCGTTCTTTACAACTCATTTCCGAAACCAAGCCTCAAGGTTAAGTTTTTTCGCAATAGGAGGTTACGTAAAACGTTTCAGGCGAGTTGATAACAAGGAGTTGATGATATTGAATAGAGGCGTGTACAGTCACGTACACAACGAGTATTCGATAGCAAAACGACACAGTTAGCGACCGCATCAAATCTTTTTACGAACGCTCAGTGATTTAAGTTTTTCAGACAATGTAACGTTGTCTTGTTGTTCGATAACGAGTGTCCTAGTTATAAAAACCTCGTGTTAGTTAAAGTAAAGGTTAAAGACCCATGATGATGTCTTTAGAACTCGATGCTAAAACCTCTCAAGTGTTTGAG
Organism: Vampirovibrionales bacterium; assembly: GCA_046080465.1. GTDB lineage: Bacteria > Cyanobacteriota > Vampirovibrionia > Vampirovibrionales > JAJTHC01 > JBJTUB01. The sequence goes on from JBJTUB010000127.1 coordinate 3,489, forward strand.
CAAATTAAAGAATTGACCTTCTTGCAAACCGTTCAATTGGTAAAAGCGTTTGAAGAAGAGTTCGGTATTTCCGCTGCCGCTGCTGCTCCTGCTGCTGCCGCCGCTCCTGCTGCTGCTGCTGCTCCTGCTGAAGCTGCTGAAGATCAAACCGAATTCGCCGTTGTGTTGGCCGATGCTGGTGCTAACAAAATCAACGTCTTGAAAGAAGTTCGTGCTTTGACTGGCCTTGGCTTGAAAGAAGCCAAAGATTTGGTAGATAACTGCCCTAAAACCTTGAAAGAGGGTGCCAAAAAAGACGAAGCCAACGATATCAAGAAAAAACTTGAAGAGCTTGGTGCTAAAGTAGAAGTAAAGTAACTAACTTTTATATATCAGAGGGAGTCACGCTTTGTTGCTCCCTCTGATTCTGCATCTAAATCCTAAGATAAAGGCACGCGTTCGGTTTTATAGTAAACTAGCTCAGTTGTTGTTTAAAGCAACGCTAACGTTCCTAAACTCATGCGAGTGTTATCTTATTTATTACTTCTTTACTTTTAAAGGGTAGGCTAAAAAAGTTTTATATGTGCTATTTATCTATAATTTTATGAAGCGCCCTTGCTTTTTTAGAGAATAAAGAAGCTTTTTGTTGTTTTTATTTAGGTTTTAGTTGTTTGAATGTTATCATAGTACACATTGTCTAGTTTGTCTGTTTTTAGGCTAGACTATCTTCGAGGGTTTACCATGACATCCACTATTGTTGAACGCTCTACGCTACCTGGAATTGGCAACCTTCCCCTTGACCACATGCCAGATTTAGCAGAGATTCAGAAGAAATCCTTTCAGTGGTTTCTAACTGAAGGCATGAAGGAAGAGCTGCTCTCTTTCTCTCCGATTAAAGACTACACCGGTCGCTTAGAACTGTATTTTCTGCCAGAGTATACCTTCGATAAACCTAAATATACGGTAGAAGAAGCACGTATTAACGAAACCTCCTATGCAAAGCAATTGCGTATTAAACTGCGTTTGGTTAACCGTGATAGCGGTGAAATCAAAGAGCAAGAAGCCTATATCGGCGATATTCCTATGATGACCGATCGAGGAACCTTTATTATTAACGGTGCCGAGCGAGTCATCGTTTCTCAGTTGGTACGTTCGCCTGGTATTTACTACAAACGAGAAATGGCACTCAATGGTAAGCGTACATTTAACGCTACGTTGATTCCCAACCGTGGGGCGTGGCTCAAGTTTGAAACCGATATTAATGATGTCATCTATGTTAAAATTGATAAAAACCGTAAGATTCCTGCCACTACACTGTTGCGAGCCTTAGGCTTAAACGAGCAGGATATGGAAAGCCGCTTCCGTCACTTTGATTTCTTGCGTCGCACTTTAGAGAAAGATGTGACTGAGACCACGGAAGAAGCCCTCATTGAAGTTTATAAAAAATTACGCCCTGGGGATCCTCCGAGTGTATCGGGTGGTCGTCAGTTGTTGGAAAGCCGTTTCTTTGACGATAAACGCTACGATTTAGGGCGTGTTGGCCGTTACAAAATCAACAAAAAACTCAATCTCTCTGTGCCTGATACGACCCGTACCTTGACGGTGGGTGATATGATTGCCGCCGTTGATTATTTAATCAACCTCCACTTTGATGATGGTATCATTGATGACATTGATCATCTTGGGAATCGTCGTATTCGTGCCGTGGGCGAATTGTTGCAAAACCAGTTTCGTGTGGGTTTAACTCGTTTAGAGCGGATTGTTAAAGAGCGTATGACGCTTCAAGATACCGAGACGCTGACCCCCAACAACCTGCTCAACCCGAAGCCCTTGTTGGCAGCCGTGCGTGAGTTTTTCGGCTCTTCGCAGTTGTCTCAGTTTATGGATCAAACCAACCCCTTGGCAGAGTTAACCCACAAGCGTCGTTTGTCGGCTCTTGGCCCAGGTGGTTTAACTCGTGAACGTGCTGGCTTTGCGGTACGGGATATTCACCCCTCGCACTACGGGCGCATTTGTCCTGTAGAAACGCCTGAAGGCCCTAACGCTGGTTTGATTGGTAGCTTATCCACCTTTGCACGTGTGAATAGTTATGGCTTCTTAGAAACGCCGTATTATGTGGTGCGTCAAGGGCAAATCACCACCGAGATTCACTATCTTTCTGCCGATGAAGAAGATCGCTATTACATTGCCCCTGGGGATGCACCTCGTGATGAGGTGACAGGCAACTTCAAGGGTCAAAACGTTCCTGTACGTTACCGTAACGATTTTACATTCACTCGCCCTGAAAACGTCGATTACGTCGGTTGCTCCCCGATTCAGATTATTTCGGTGGGTACGTCGCTCATTCCCTTTATTGAACACGATGATGCGAACCGTGCCTTGATGGGTGCCAACATGCAACGTCAGGCCGTTCCTTTGGTTAAGACCGAACGCCCCGCCGTGGGTACAGGGATGGAAAAGCGTGTGGCCTTGGATTCAGGCATGTGTTTGCTTTCTAGCGTTGCGGGTACCGTGGAAACCGTCACGGCCAGCCATGTGGATATTCGTGACGAACTCAGCAACAAGGTCATCCGCCACAAACTGATGAAGTATGTACGTTCTAACCAAGATACCTGCTTAAACCAGCGTCCTGTGGTTCGTTCTGGCGATGTGGTGAAGCGGGGTCAGTTGATTGCCGATGGTGCCTCTACCAGTCAAGGAGAGTTGGCACTAGGTAAAAACGTGTTGGTGGCGTTCATGCCGTGGGAAGGCTACAACTTCGAGGATTCCGTCTTGGTTTCCGAGCGGTTGGTGCGTGACGATGTGTTCACCTCCATTCACATTGAAAAGTTTGAATTGGATGCCCGTGCCACCAAGCTAGGCCCTGAAGAAATTACGCGAGAATTGCCAAACGTGGGTGAAGAAGCCCTCCGCAATTTGGATGATCGTGGGATTGTCCGCATTGGGGCTCGTGTCTACGCCGATGATATCTTGGTAGGTAAAATCACTCCGAAAGGTGAATCAGAGCATCCCCCTGAAGAGAAGTTACTGCGTGCCATCTTTGCCGAAAAAGCCCGTGACGTGCGTGACAGCTCTTTACGAGTGCCTCACGGCGAAGGGGGTCGTGTGGTTGATGTTAAGGTGTTTGAACGTGAAAAAGGCGATGAGCTCCCCCCTGGTGCCAACACCGTCGTTCGGGTGTACTTGGCTCAAAAACGCAAAGTGAGCGTCGGCGATAAAGTGGCTGGTCGTCACGGAAACAAAGGGATTGTTTCTCGTATTTTGCCAGTGGAAGATATGCCGTTTTTGCCTGATGGCCGTGCCGTTGATGTGGTGTTGAACCCCTTGGGCGTACCCTCACGGATGAACGTGGGTCAAACCTACGAAACCATGCTCGGTTTAGCGGCCTTCTTGTCGGGTAAAATCTACGAAGTACCGCCTTTTGATGAAATGTATGGTGAAGAAGCCTCTTGTATTGCCGTACGCAACGAATTGGATGAGGCCATTGAAGCCCTCGGCGTAGATTGGATCTACAACTCGGGCAAGGCTACCTTGTTGGATGGTCGCTCGGGTGAGCCTTTCTCGAACCCTGTGGCCATTGGCTACATGCTACTCATGAAGCTGGTACACTTGGTCGATGACAAAATCCATGCTCGTTCGATTGGGCCGTACAGCTTGGTCACTCAGCAACCGCTGGGTGGTAAAGCTCAGTTTGGTGGTCAGCGTTTTGGGGAGATGGAAGTCTGGGCCTTAGAAGCCTATGGTGCCGCCTACACCCTGCAAGAAATGTTGACGATTAAATCGGATGATGTCACTGGGCGTTCACGTGCCTATGAAGCCATCGTTCGGGGCGATAACCTCAGTCGTCCTGGTATTCCAGAATCGTTTAAGGTACTGGTGCGTGAATTGCAATCGATTGGCTTGGATTTAACCGTTGTCAAGCGTCAAGCCGACGGTAGCGAGAACGAAGTGGATTTGATGTCAGACGATTCCACGACTAAGAAGTTGCAGCAAAAGCAGCGTCAGTTCTTGGCCCCTGAACCCGATTTAGCTACCTTCTTTACAGATTAAGTTAGCCTAGAGGCCTGCCGAGTGTTGAAGATGCTCGGCGGGCAAGGCACACCCTCTATCCTTGTTTTTGTTTCTCATCGTTGTGGAGGAAGTCCCCGTGGTCAGCACCACTATTGATCAATTTGATTCCATTAAAATCGGTATCGCTTCTCCAGAGCGTATCCTCGATCTTTCTCATGGCGAAGTTACCAAGCCTGAAACCATTAACTACCGTACCCTAAAGCCTGAAATGGGTGGCTTGTTTTGCGAGCGTACCTTTGGCCCCACCAAAGATTGGGAATGTTTTTGCGGTAAATACAAACGTATCCGTCATCGGGGTATTGTTTGCGAACGTTGCGGTGTAGAAGTCACGGATTCCAAAGTGCGTCGTGTTCGGATGGGGCATATCAAGCTTGCCGCTCCAGTCACCCACATTTGGTTCCTCAAGGGCATCCCCAGTTACATGGGCTTGCTGCTCGATATGAGCTTAAAAGATTTAGAGCAAGTTATTTACTTTAACTCGTATGTTGTACTTAACGTTGGTAATACCGAATTAGCTTACGGCCAGTTGCTGAGTGAAGAAGAGTACGACACCATTCTTGATGAAAACGAAGATGCCCAATTTGAAGTTGGCATTGGTGCCGAAGCGGTTCAGCAAATGCTGCAACAAATCGATTTGGTGGAACTTTCCTCCAGCTTGCGTGGCGAAATTGAAAAATCCAGCAGTGCGAGTGCCAAAAAGAATAAGCTTATGCGTCGTTTACGCTTGGTAGAATCGTTTATTGCCAGCAAAACCAGCCCTTCGTGGATGGTGATGGATGTGTTACCCGTCACACCGCCTGATCTGCGTCCGATGGTGCAGTTGGATGGTGGGCGTTTTGCAACCTCTGATTTAAACGATTTGTATCGCCGAGTGATTAACCGTAACAACCGCTTGCAGCGTCTCATTGACATGAACGCCCCTGAAATTATCGTGCGGAACGAAAAACGCATGTTGCAAGAAGCGGTGGATGCCTTGATTGATAACGGTCGTCGTGGGCGTACAGTGGTCGGCCCGAACAACCGTCCTTTAAAATCTCTTTCTAACATTATTGAAGGGAAGCAAGGTCGTTTTCGTCAAAACCTCTTGGGTAAGCGGGTTGATTACTCTGGCCGTTCGGTGATTGTGGTGGGGCCTCGTTTAAACTTGCATCAGTGTGGCCTTCCTAAAGAAATGGCTATCGAGTTGTTTAAACCCTTTGTCATTAATCGCCTGATTGATCTCGGCGAATGCCAAAACATCAAATCTGCCCGTAAAAAGATTGAACGTTCAGAAACCATCGTTTGGGATGTCTTGGAAGAGGTGATTAAAGGTCACCCCGTTCTGTTGAACCGAGCCCCTACCTTGCACCGATTGGGGATTCAAGCGTTTGAACCTGTCTTGGTAGAAGGCCGTGCCATTCAACTACACCCCTTGGTTTGTAACGCCTTCAACGCCGACTTTGATGGTGACCAAATGGCGGTTCACGTCCCCTTGTCGTTGGAAGCTCAGGCCGAAGCACGCATGTTGATGTTGGCTTCTAATAACGTGTTGTTGCCTGCTACAGGTAAGCCAGCCATTACGCCCACACAGGATATGATTCTGGGGATTTATTGGCTAACGCTGGACAATCCACGTGCCGACAAAGGAGCGGGGATGCGTTTTTACAGCTTTGAAGATGCCCTTTCCGCCTTTGAAGCGGGAACGATTGATTTACATGCCAAAATTAAAGTACGTGATACCAAAGTATCTCGTGAGTTAATTGAAACCACTGTGGGTCGTATTATTTTTAACAAAACGTTGCGTCAGTCGTTGCAGGCTTAGCACAACGATGACGAGGGAAGGTGGCTTTAAAACGGTAAAATCTTGCTTGTATCACACTCTCGTTTTAGCCACCTCATCCTAGTAATAGCTGTTCAATGCATTGCACAAGACCTGCTTGAAGACTGTATTTGAAGGAATGACCATGACTACCGCTACCTACGCTTCTACCAAAAAGAAAATGGAATTTATTAACCGAACCATCAATAAAAAAGAACTCACGAACTTATTATTGGATGCCTACTCTGAGCATGGCACGGCCAAAGCTGGGGTGTTGGCTAACAATTTAAAGAACCTCGGGTTTCGTTTCGCCACCTTGGCAGGTGTCACCATTTCGATTGATGACTTGGATGTGGCCGGTATTAAAAAAGGCCTGATGCAAGAAGCCGAGGATACCATTTTAGCCTCACAACAACGGTATCAACGAGGCGAGATTACCGAAGTTGAACGTTACACCAAGGTTATTGATACGTGGGCTGAAACCAACGAACGCCTCACCAAATCGATTGTCGATACCATTGACCGCTTGAACCCGATTTACATGATGGCCTTTTCGGGTGCGAGAGGGAACATTTCTCAAGTGCGTCAGTTGATTGGGATGCGTGGCTTGATGGCCGATTCTCAAGGCCAAATTATCGACATGCCCATTAAATCCAACTTCCGTGAAGGCTTGACGGTTACCGAATATATTATTTCCAGCTATGGGGCTCGTAAGGGTCTGGTAGATACCGCCTTGAAAACAGCCGATTCGGGTTACTTAACTCGTCGTTTGGTGGATGTGGCTCAAGACGTAATTATTACCGAAGAAGATTGCGGCACCACCAAAGGGGTCTTGATGACGCCTGTGTATCAAGGTAGCTCGATTGTGGTAAGCTTGGAAGATCGGATTGTCTCTCGTACGTCCGCCGAAACGGTTTCTCATCCTGAAACAGGCGAAGTGTTGGTGTTGGCGGGTGATGTGATTAACGTCGCCACAGCTAAAGCCATTGCTGAATCGGGCATTACAGAGGTCATGGTTCGATCGGGGATTACCTGCGAAACCAACTTTGGTATTTGTCGTAAATGTTACGGCTGGTCCTTGACTAACAATAAGTTGGTGGATATGGGTGAAGCGATTGGGATTATGGCGGCTCAATCGATTGGGGAACCAGGCACTCAGCTAACCATGCGTACCTTCCACACGGGTGGGGTATTTACGGGGTCTTCCAACAAAGAGTTTATTTACGCCAAGGCCGATGGGGTCGTTCAGGAAGATATGCCCGTTCGGGATTTCCGTACACGTCATGGGGATATTGTGGATGTCTCGGTTCGTGATACCGAATTGCATGTTCAACAAGCCAATGGCAAAATCGATACTTATGCGATTCCGTTCAATGCCACCCTCTTGGTGAGCAAAGCCGGTAAAGCCGTTAAAAAAGGCGACTTGCTGGCGGAGTTTGAGCAAGGGGCTGGCCGTGGTGATGTAAGCCGTTTAACAGAAAAAGCCACCAAGGATATCAACGCCGATATTTCTGGTAAAATCTGCTTTGAAGGCTTTGATGTTGATGAAAAACGGGATCGTCAAGGCAACGTGTCTCGCTCGTCTAACCGTAACGGTACCATTTGGGTACTTAGCGGCGATGTGTATAACTTGCCCACTGCCTCGGAGTTGATGGTAGAAGATAACACCACCGTGCTGGAAGGGGATATTTTAGCCGAAACCCTCATTCATACAGAATACGGGGGCGAAGTTCGCTTGCCCGAAGATTTGCAGGTACAAACCGAATCTCTTCAAGGGGAAGAGGTGAACGTGATTACCAATGGTAAAGAATTGACCGTGGTGATTGCCTCGACCTTGCCCTCCAACGCCAATTTTGTGCAAACGAAAAAAGAAATGTTGTGGCGTGTGGAAGATGAGCAAGGCGAACCCCTTGAAAACTACATCATTAAAGCACCTCATGGTACGGTGGTTGAAAATGGCAGTATCTTGGCGGAGTTGGTGGATACCTCTTGCTCTGTGCCTACCAGTGGTGAACTTCGTTACGATGGCGTAGAAGTTGATGAACAGCAAATTGTTACCAAAGCGGGTTCGGTGCTGTTTATCCCTGAAGAGATTCATCAAGTTTCCAAAGATATTTCGCTCAAAGCCCCTGGGATTGATTCTGGGATGTTTGTGAAAGCAGGTACCGAGCTGGTTTCGGGTGTGTATGCTCGTATTGATGGGGTGGTTCACTTCATTGAAGAGAACGATATTATCCACGAAGTGATTGTTCGCCCTGGCGAATTGCACCGTGTGAATGATGTCACGTCTATCTTGACGGATGATGGAGCCATTGTGGAAGCGGGTCAAGAAGTGGCCCCTGGTATTTTTGCCAAAGAACGCTCGATGGTGACCGTCACCCTCTTGTTAGATGACCCTGATGAAGATATTGAATTGGATGATCCAGAAGATACGTCTTCCTTTGAGTATGCCGATGTGTTGATTCGCCCTGTGCAAGAGATTCATGTTGCTCCTCGCAGTGTCACGGTTGAGTTTGCCTCGACGGAAACCGATCACATTCGTGTGGTGCCTGTCACGCAACTGCAGTTTGCCGATGGTGCTAAGCTCCGTGCGGTGGATGGAACCTCGTTATTGCGTACCAGCTTAGTATTGCAAATGTCTGGGTATTTAGGTCGCCTAAAAGGGGTGACGGAACTTCACCAGTTGAGTGAAGAGGATAAAGAACTCAAGGTCGTGGTGCTTGAAAACCTAACCATTCGTCATGAATCAGCCACCACCAGCCGTAACAAAGCCATTAAAACTCAGTTGCTGGTTTGCAATGGGGATATCCTTGAAAAGGGTGCGCCTGTTGTTAAAACGCAAGTCTTAGCGGGTAGCAACGGGACGATTCTCTTGCCCCAAACCAAGCGGAATAACGATGTTCGTCGCTTGTTGTTGGTGAACCCTACGCACCAAACCTCGGTGACGCTCAAGGGAGAAGCCTTGGTGAAGCCCAACCAATTTATCCGTGTGGGTAACGCCTTGGATAGCAAAGGGACAGCCTGTGAGATTTCTGGGCAAATCTTGTCGGTAGATGGTAAGAGTGTTTTGATTCACCATGGTCGCCCCAACTTGATTTCCATTGGTACCTTGTTGCAAGCTGAAAATTATGCCTTGGTACAACAGGGCGATGTATTGGCCACGCTGATTTTTGAACGTCAAAAAACAGGCGATATCGTGCAAGGTTTGCCAAAAGTTGAAGAGCTGTTGGAAGGTCGTCGTCCGAAGGATATTGCGGTGTTGGCACCCTATGCGGCTAAAGCCGAGATTACCTACGAAGATGATCAGCCACGCTTGTTCTTGAGCAATCCTGATATTGGCCGTACCGAGATTAGCCTCTCGCTGGGGGCGAACCTGTTGGTAGAAGATGGCATGATGGTAGAACCTGGCCAACCCTTGACCGATGGCTCTATTAACCCCCACGATTTGTTGGAAGTTTCTGGAATTGAGGCGGTACGTAAGTTCTTGGTCGAAGAAGTTCAACGGGTGTACCGTTCGCAAGGTGTAGAAATTGCCGATAAACACATTGAAATTATCGTGCGTCAAATGACTCGTAAGGTGCAGATTGATGAGCCTGGGGATACCTTCTTGTTGGGTGGCGAAATGGTGGATGTGAAAGTGCTGAATGAAGCCAACCGTCAAGCCGAAGAGCAAGGGGTGACTCCTGCTCAAGCCCACTCTGTGTTGTTGGGTATTACCAAAGCCAGCTTGAATACGGAAAGCTTTATCTCGGCAGCCTCCTTCCAAGAGACGACTCGGGTATTGACCGAAGCCGCTGTTGAAGGGCGGATGGATGTTCTTCGTGGCCTCAAGGAAAACGTCATCATTGGTCGCTTGATTCCTGCGGGTACGGGCTTCCCCAAGTTTAAGGATGTTCGTTTGGATGCCGATGATGTGGCTTCCGCAGCTTCTAAGAACAACGCCCGTAAGCCCTCGGCCATTCTTCAAGAAATTGAAAGTATGTTCGGCTCGCCTGATGTAGAAAGTATGCGTGATTTCTTCTTGGATGACGAAGCGATGGCCGCTCTTTCCACCAAACGCTTGGAAGATGATGACCTCATTAGCGATGATTCGTTTGCGATGGATGCTACTGGCGATGATGATTTCATTGACTAAACCGTTCTTTTAATCCACAAACCGCAGTAGGGTCTATCTTTATAAGAATCTGCCTACTGCGGTTTTGTTGTTCCTAAGTTGAGTTCTTATGCACCTGTTCTTGTTATTACTTTATAGTGTTGCTTGTACGGTAGGCTTACTGCTAACGTGGCCGTTGGTATTGCTAGGCCTTGCCTTGCTACCTAAATTACGGGCTGGCTTGTGGCAAAAGCTCGGTTATTTTTCGCTAGAACAACAACGCCACTGCCACCAGTTAAACCGTATGCGTCCTGTGGTGTGGTTTCATGCTGTTTCGGTCGGGGAACTACTGGCCATTGCCCCGGTGCTAGAACACTTACTCGCTGAACAAAAACTGACACTGGTCGTTTCCACCACCACCCGCACGGGAGCCACCGTGGTGCAAGACCGTTTTGCCTCGGTGTTAGGCACGGAAGCGATGATGCACCTATACTTTCCGTTGGATGTGCCGTGGGCCATTCAGTCGGCGTTGAAGTGGATACGCCCCGATAAAGTAGTGTTTGTTGAAACGGAGCTTTGGCCGTGGTTTACCTACATCGCTCGATACCGTTACGGTGTTCGTTTGATGAATGTGAATGCCCGCCTCTCCCCCCGATCGTTTCGGCGATACCGTTGGTTGGCCAGTACGTTGATGCCTCGGTTGTTGAGGTGTTTTGAGCAGGTATTTGCCCAATCGCCGCAAGATGCTGAACGTTTTAAACAACTGGGCATGCCTCCCGAACGCTTACAGGTGTTGGGTAATTTAAAGTTTGATGCAGCGATTAGTACACGTGTGCATGAGCAAGTGGAACAGCTTCGCCCTTTGTTGGGCTTTCAACCAACGCACAAGGTGTTGGTGATTGCCAGCACGCACGCTGGGGAAGATGAGGCTTTGATACCCATGTTCAAGGGGTTACTGGAATCCATTCCCGAATTGCGAATTGTGCTAGCCCCGCGTCATCCTGAACGGGTGGCCACGGTGAAGAAGTTATTGAGTAGCGAGGTGTTGCCCTTTAGTTTACGTAGCCACCTGACCCCAGAACAGTCCAACACGCAGCCCATTGTGCTACTCAATACCGTGGGCGAACTGATGGCCACCTATGTACTGGGCGATGTGGCCTTGGTGGGCGGTAGCTTTGTAGGCGTGGGTGGACATAATATTTTAGAACCCCTGATTGCGGGTAAACCCGTGTTGTTTGGCCCCATGATGCACAACTTTACCCTAATACGCCAGTTGATGTTGGATGCCGAGGCGGGCATTGAGCTACAGACCCCCAAAGAGCTACCGCATCGTTTGATGGCCTTACTTTCGCAACCTGATGTGTATGCCGATAAGGTGAAGCGGGGCAAGGCGTGCATTGAGCTATTTCAAGGCAACAAGCAACGCTTTATTGAGGCTCTTTACACGTCTTTAGGGATTTAAGAGATTCTAAGAATTACAAAATTGGTGACCGAGTGATAGTGACACAATCGAAATTGACGGATGATTCCAAATCAAACTCGCCTGAAACTTTTTCCGTAACCTCTATAAACTAAAAAAAAGGAGATGTGTTCAACATCTCCGAGGGTGTGTGTGAAAAAAAATCTAAAAGTTTCGTCGCCTAGTCGTCGCTTTGCGTTAGCATCAACTCAGAATAATCGTCATCGTCTAGCATGGCAGCATCGGCATCAATCATGTTGAATCCTTGAGGGTAAATTCGCTTCACTCGTCGGATATCGGGTTTGCCTAGACTTTCCAACAGTACTGGTACAACCTTGTTCATTTGGCAGGCAAAGGAATAGCAACCATTGGGAATATCGCAAGTAGCACAGTTGGAGGCCGTCATAAAACAACGAATGGCTTGATCTGTCCACGTTTGGCTGATGGAAACAGAAATATCTTCTTTTTCCTTTTTGGTTAAACGCCACTGCTTTGGATGAGGCGTATACTTGGGAGCCAAGCTATAGTTGACATCTATCATCAGACCCTCTTCATCGCTCACCGTTGCTGTTGGCTTAGGAAAAGCAACCGAGCTTAAGCCGTTCATGGCCTGTGGCTCGCTTGGCAATTCATTCATATGCCGTGGGAGGGGCAAGGGCAAGACATCATCAATAATATCATCAAGCAAGGTTTGCTTGGGTAAGTAATCCAACAGCGATGCAGGCTGTGTTAAGGGAAATGGTGGCAGGGGCTGAGGGTGGGATTTAGCAAGGTTCATCATGTAGGCGTCAGTCTCTTATCTCAAAGTAGGTTATTCAACTCATAGCTTTAGTGAGTTTTATTGTACGTAAGTTTCCTTCTGCTGTAACCAACCAAATGGAGGAGTTTTTTAAAAAGATTGAAGATTATGGATAGCGGGGTCGATACCCCTTGTATAGAAGACTCTGTAACAGATGAAGAACGTTCTATAGTACCCCCTGCGTATATTGGATTACAAACCATGATAAGTTCTATTTTACTTATTGGTGATGAGTTCTCTGACCTTGTGGAGCCGTTGCAAAACGTATTAAGCACAGAAGAAATACAGATACACTTTTTACCAACACACGAAACTCAACTGACGAATGCCTTAGAGACTCACCAACCTATGTGGGCCGTCGTTTCTGAAGCCTTTTTTAATCAAGCGGCTCGCTTGCGTCCGGCCTTAGTCGGGGCTGAAAAAGAGCAAGAAGCATTTGAGTTTCTTGAATCAAAGCCCCAAAAGCCAAGCTTTTTAAAACATAAAGCTCAAGAGCTAAGCCAAAAAGAGCATCATCATGTTCACGAACTTCCTATTGTACGCGAGCTAGAGCTATTGAAAAAGCAGGCCTTGTTAGAGCGAAGCAATATTCTTATTTATTTTGAAAACCCCATCGATAGCTCTTTGATGAAAACGTATTTTAGAGCAGGGATGAGCGATTTTATTAGCGAGCTTCATCAGGTGGAACCCTTGGCGAATCGGTTGTTGGTGGCGGTACGTCAGCAGAAAAAACAGCTACAAATAAAGGAATTAGCCGAACAGGTAAACTTGCTAAACAAAGATTTATACGCCCGTAGTATGCAAATGGAAGCGGAGCTGGATAAAGCCCGAAAATTGCAACAAAGCCTATTGCCCTTGGCCTTAGAGCAAGCTGATAGAAAGGCGTTTAATCCGTTTGCCTTTACCAAGCTTCATTTTGAAAACGAACATTTGCGTATTACAGGGTTGTATTTACCGTGTGATGCGTTGGGTGGCGATTTATATGATCTCATCACGTTTCAGGATGATTCGCTTGGGGTGATTGTCTCGGATGTGAGTGGCCACGGGGTTCCCGCCGCTTTTGTAACGGCTATGTTCAAATCGGTGTTTTACCGTATTACGCACATGCACCAAACGCCCGATCAAGTACTGTATCATATTAACAATCAGCTCTCTGCCATTGTAAAAACATGCGACTATTTGACGGCGATTTACATGCGTTTTTGTTCAAAAGGGCAGTGGGTGCAGTATGGGGGGGCGGGGCATCCCTACCCCATGGTGTATCGTAAATCGACGCAATGTGTTGAGCTATTGAATGAAAATGGCATGCCGTTGGTGTGGATATCCGATATGGATTACAGTATGCAGCAAACATCCCTTCAACCAGGGGATGTGGTGCTATTGTACACCGATGGTATTACCGAGCTAGCCAACACGCAAGAAGAGCTGTTTGGCGAGGAACGTTTGGCCCAGTTGCTAAAGGCCTCGTTGGAAACCCCCAGTGGTATGTGTGATGAAGTGTTGGATGATATTTTGATGTGCCTTTCTAATTTTACAGAAGGGCAACCTTTAAACGATGATATGACGCTCATGCTGGTGCAGGTGAAGTAGTGGTATAGTATTTTGAAAATATAGTATTTTAAATAATTTACGACTCTTTTCCAAAGATGTGTTGAATGGCTTCGTAGAAGGCTAGCCCTAAACGTATAGTATTTTGAAATATTTTTGAATCGTGGTAGACTATACAGAGTGACTGTTTTATTGAAAG
>JBJTUB010000128.1:0-4873 GCA_046080465.1 Vampirovibrionales bacterium
TGCCAACGTTGTACATCTTTAACAAATCCAGCTTTTGATTTTTCGCTACTTCCACATTTAGGGCAGTTCATATAGCACACACTTCTCTTTCTAAACAAAAGAAAAGTATACCATCTAATTAGTTAAATGTCTCAAATAAACTAGGGGGGAGAGTTTGAGAGGGAGGAACGGCCTCTCTACGTTGCCCAAAGGGCAACTTAAGGCAGTGGAGTAAACAACTTATAGTTAACACTCTCGAAAAAAATTAAAACAACTCGTTGGCGTGTTGAATTAAAAAGTTGGTGTAAATCTCTTGCCCCGAGACAAACGGCTCAAAGTTCATCATTTTTTGATGAAAGGGAATCGTGGTAGGAATCCCCGTCACGGCAAACTCATCTAAGGCACGCTTGCTACGAGCAATGGCTTCCTCACGAGTGGCACCGTGGCAAATAAGTTTAGCTACCAAGCTATCGTAAAACGGCGGAAACTTATACCCTTGATACGAGTGTGTATCCACCCGAACCCCCATGCCCCCAGGCGTGATAAAGCCATCAATGGTACCAGGCATCGGCATAAAGTTTTTCTGAGGATCTTCGGCATTAATACGACATTCAATCGCATGGCCACGAATCACAATATCTTCTTGCTTCAAGGTTAGCTCGTAACCAGCAGCGACTTTAATTTGCTCTTTCAGTAAATCAACCCCTGTAATCATCTCAGAAACAGGATGCTCTACTTGGATACGGGTATTCATTTCCATGAAGTAGTAGTTCATATCGGCATCGAACAACAGCTCCATCGTTCCCACCCCTTGATACCCAAAGGCTTTAACGGCGTTAACAATGGTTTCGCCTACCTTGGCTCGCAGTTCGGGCGTTACCACAGGGCTAGGGGCTTCTTCAATCAGTTTTTGATGCCGACGCTGAATCGAACAATCTCGTTCCGCCAAGTGAATCACATTTCCGTAATTATCTGCCTGTATTTGAAACTCAATGTGGCGGGGTTTTAAAATGTATTTTTCAATATACACATCGGGGTTGCCAAAGGCCGCTTGGGCTTCGTTTTGTGCCGAGGCCAAAGCCGTTTCAATCTCTTCGGGGCGTTCTACCAAACGCATCCCCTTGCCTCCGCCGCCAGCCGTGGCTTTAATTAAAATAGGATACCCCGCTTGTGCTGCCCATGTTTTAATGGCATTCACATCCGCCGTAATACCCTCCAGCCCAGGTACCACGGGCATACCTACTTTAACCATGGTCTGTTTGGCGGTGGCTTTGTCGCCCATTAAACGAATCGCCTCAGGCGTAGGGCCAATAAACGTTAACTCATGTTCTTTACACAGTTCGGCAAAGGTAGCATTTTCGGCCATAAAGCCATAACCAGGGTGAATCGCCTCTGCCCCAGACATTAAGGCCACGCTAATAATGTTTTGCACATTCAAGTAGCTATCTTTCGCCGCATTAGGGCCTACGCAGTAGGCTTCGTCCGCCATCAGCACATGCAAACTTTGAGCATCGGCTTGCGAATACACGGCCACGGTTTTAACGCCTAGCTCTTTACAAGCACGAATAATACGAAGAGCAATCTCGCCACGGTTGGCAATCAGTACTTTTTTAAACATCAGGGTGCATCACTTCTCTTGCTAAACGGTGGCACCACCATCCACGGTTATTACTTCACCAGCCATGTAGGTATTGCGGTCACTACACATAAAACAGGCCATTTCTGCTAAATCTTGCGGTACGCCTAAACGCCCTTTGGGTACCCAGTTTTCGTAAAATCCTAGCATCATATCGGGTAAATCGTGGCCTAAATCGGTATCATAAATACCAGCGGCAATGGCGTTGACGGTAATACCAAAACTCGAAACCTCACGAGCCAAGCACTTGGTAAACCCTACCACGGCGGCCTTGCTGGTGGCATAATGCACACTGGTAGGCACGGCACGCAACGCTGCAATACTGGTAATGTTCAGCACATTGCCACGGCGTTGCTTCATCATCTGTTTGATAATGGGCTTAGTCATGTAGTACAACCCATTCACGTTGGTATCCATAATATGCAACCACGATTTCTCGGTAGTGGTTACAAAATTATCCCCCTTGTTGATGGCAGCATTATTTACCAAAATATCAATCTGTCCGTAGGTATCAATCACTTCTTTTATCATGGCTTTGATACCGTCTTTATCTGTCACACTCAGCTTATAGGCTTTGCCTTGGCCACCCAGTGCTTCAATTTTGGCCAAAGTATCGTTGGCAGCTTCGTCATTGCTGGCATACAGAAAAATCACCGTCGCTCCTTCACGAGCAAACACCTCGCAAAGGCCTTTGCCAATACCACGAGAGCCCCCCGTAATAATGGCAACTTTGCCTTCTAATAGGCATTGGGTTGGAATCACGTGGGCGTGTTTGTTGGTTTGCTCAGTCGAGGACATCATCATCATCTAGGGAAAATCTTTTTTTCATGCTACATCGTAGTTGTTTGTACAAAAACACAAACCATCAACCTACGAGCAAGGGTATCTACTATTAACTTAAAACAACTTAAATCTTAGGGGAACAAATAAGCTTATGTAGCTACAACTTTATTTCTCCAAATACTTTTTAACAGAGAGCTTACCGAGTACTCCAAGAATGGGGGCAACGGGGGCGATAGCCCCCGTTAATAATCTAGGGGGAGAGTTTGAGAGGGAGGAACGGCCTCTCAAAGTCGTCTGAAAGACGACACTTAACAAGAAAGCTCAGGTTATTCAGGAATAATATAGTATTTTGAAATATTTTTGAATCGTAGTAGAATGTACAGATGGGATGCGTTTAGGGCTAGCCTTCTACGAAGCCATTCAACACTTCTTTGGAAAAGAGTCGTAAATTATTTAAAATACTATATCATTTCACTATAAACACTCTACTATCTATTACCTATTGAACGCCAAGCATAACAATTTGTCAAGAAGTAAACTAGCAATTCGTAAACTACTTTCATGCGTGCGTTGTGCCAAGGCGGCTTCTCGCCAGCGTTGCAGAGAATCGGGGTGGGTTATAAACCGTTGTAAATACTGTACAATCTCGGCACCCTGCCGTACCGATGCCCCAGCCCCAATGGCTTCAACAAATCGAGCCGTACCCGCTTCTTGTGGCATGGGCGGATGCACCTGTTCCACCAACAACGGTAGACCTGTGGCCAACGCTTCAAAGGTGGTTAAGGCTCCTGTTTTAGAAACCATTACATCGCTTAACTGCATCCATTCGTGCATGTGTTGTGTGCTACCCAGCAACGTGACCGATACGTGTGGATGTTGCTTCATCCACCGTTGACACTGAGCTAACAAGGCCTTATTTTTACCTGTTAACACCACTAAATGCACGTGCTGATTAACGGAAGCCTGCATTTCTAACGCCTCTAGGGTTTGCTCTAACAGTTGCGGAATACTACCGCCCCCCACAAACCCCGCATTAAAAAAGACCACAAGCTTGTTTAACGGAATATCCCGTAAGCGACGCAAGGCCAAGCGTTCTTGCAGGGGAAGAGGTACAAAGGCCTTCCCCACGGGCAAGCCCAATAAATGAATTTTGTCGGCCTCAACATGATAGTCTACCAATTGTTGCTTGGCGGAATCACTGGCAACAATGTACTGCTCGACACTGGGGCAAGCCCATCCTTTCCAAAATCCGTAGAACGGATCGGTGACCACCGTCACCAAAGGCACCCCTTGAATAGGAGTCATAAACTGTTGCATAAAGGCATAGAAGTGTTGAGTCATGGGATGCACAGAGACCACCAAGGTGGGCGTATCTCGATAAAACAAACGTTTAGCGTAATGCCACATGGGCAATAACACCATGAGCGATTGATTGGGCTTGAGCCAATTAATAAAGCTGTAATAGTAATGCACCCAGTGTTGTCGGCGTTGCAAGAGGGTATTGTAAATAGAGGCAAACAAGCGGTTGAGCCACGTGCTTTCCTCCAGTACCCGCCGAACTTCAATTTTCAAACGAATGTTTCGTTGCTTGGCCAGTAGCTGTAATTGCTCTTTCAAGGCTTTGGCAGCAGAACGATGCCCCCCACCCGTATCAGATGAAAGCAGTAACAACCGCAAGGGGCGAGGTTTCTCTTCTCGTATTGCCGAATCAGAGACACCAACATTGCCTGATTCTGTAGAATTTTCACCAACAAAATCAGTATCGCATGGGGGGGTAGCCAAAGAATGAAGAGAGGACATCATAGCGACTCCAGCACCGTTGCCAAGGTTCTAGCCAATGAGTTCTTCGCCCGAACCTAGTTCGCTCGATTTCATTATCAAGGCCTGATAAATGACCTTTTCTTCAGCGTCTTGGTTGCTTAGGCTGGCCGACTCGTAGCGACGACGTTCACGCCCAGAATCTTTAAGACGCTTGGCGACATCGGCAATTTGCAATACCAAAGCATAACGGTTTTCGGCATTTTCATTGAGATCTGAAGCAAGGTGTTGCATATGGGTTGAGGTAAGCTGGTGATTGTTGGACATCATAAAACTAAGCAAAGCTCCAAAACAAACATGGATCAAAACGATCAACATGTGGAAGAACAAAACATACTTACTATTAAACCACAAACACGCCCCGTGCCTATAGGGTATTTATAAATAAAGTGTAGAGTGTTATAGAAAGCTCTGCAAAAGAGTTTTTCGAGGCTTCTAAGTTTGTCGTTTTGTGTCGTCTTTCAGACGACTTTGAGAGGCCGGGGCGTTCGCCCCCACAGTGAGGAGGGAGAATCCCAATTCTTACGCAAGATCCTCATTGTGAAAAACCTCTCAAGCTCTCCCCCCTGAGTTATTCTAGGGGCTTCGTCCCTAGAGTCCCCTCGTTGTGCAAGCAGTCAGTAAGTTAGCAGTTTAAAAGTGCTTGGGAAAAATGAG